>NZ_RDBW01000013.1:0-111533 GCF_003934235.1 Pseudoalteromonas sp. J010
TACAATAAATGATTACTTAATGGTTATTCTTACAGCCACACTCGCCTCTGTTGGTACTGCAGGCGTTCCAGGTGTAGGTTTGATTATGTTGGCTATGGTGTTAAATCAAGTTGGACTACCTGTTGAGGGGATTGCGTTAATTATCGGTGTCGATAGATTACTTGATATGACGAGAACTGCTGTTAATGTCACTGGTGACTGTATGGTCACTTGTGTCGTTGCGAAATCAGAAAATGAATTTGATGTCGCTGTTTTCAATGATCCTGACGCTGCAAAAGAGCTTGAAGAAACAACCTCTAGAGTCAAGGCCTGATCCCAATTATTACAGTTAGTCTTATCCTTATTCGTAACGATAAGACTAAGCACTGAAAAGCCGCACTTCAAAGTGCGGCTTTTTGCTTAATTAAGCAAATTGGTATTAAAATTGATAGGCAAACTTCACGTACGCTTGGCGACCAAGAATACTATGCGTTTTATTATCAATGCCCATAGACTCCGATGGTGCTAATGGTGCTTCTTCATTAAATAGATTAGATGCACCTAATGTCACCGTCAGCTTTTCAACACCGATGTAACTCACACTAGTATCTACTGTAGTCCAAGAGTCAATCTCGTACTTATTGCCTTCACTATCTGCAAGATCTTTATATGAATCGATGTAATTAACACTGATATTCGCTAGCCAATCGTTTCTCGCCCAATCCACGCCAGCAGTCCAGCGAAATTCAGGGTGTTGGTATTCACCATTTAGATCCTCAGAAAGATTGAATGAATTGCCCTGTTCGTCACTTGCAAACGATTGTTCTTCAAAGCTTAACGCATAAGTTAAATTGTAATTAAACTTAAACTCCCCTAACTCTTGCGTTGTTAGTGCATAAGCTAAATTAACATCGAAGCCATCTGTCTCACGTCCGCCGATATTAACGAAAGTATCATTGATTGTTAGAATACGACCTAGTGTACTACCTTGGTTAGGCGCTCGCACAACTAAGTTAGGATCAGTACCACAGCAATCTACCAGCTTTTGCGCACCTATCTTCTTAATAAGATCTTCCTGATCATAATTCCAATAGTCGACACCGATACTAAAGTCTTCAGTGGCTTGCCATACTACCCCTAAGTTATAGTTTTCAGACTCTTCAGGTTGCAAGTTTTTGTTACCAGAGACAATAGCAGTATACTCATAAGGGCTACAGTCATCATCTGCACCAGTTTGGCGACAACGTTCTCGGTCAATCACACTTGGTGATTCGTCAGTCCTGCCAAGGTGTAGCTGGACTAACGAAGGCGCTCTAAATGCAGTACCCCATGAACCACGTACAACTAAACTATCCAGAGGCGCCCATCGGAATGCCACTTTTGGATCTGTAGTGGTACCAAAGTCACTGTAATCTTCATAACGTAAGGCTAATTGTAACTCTAGCGTGTCAAGTAGCGGTACACTAAACTCCGCAAAAATTGCTGTGTTATCACGATCACCATTCGCTTGGGTCGCTTCAGTACCGAAGATTTCTCCTCGAATATACTGGCTATCAGGGTTGTCCTCTATTTTCTCGTAACGATGTTCAAAGCCAAATGCAGCCGCAACATAACCTGCACCAAATTCAAATAATTCACCTGACACCGTACCGTCTAGTGACTGCATTGTTGACGCGCCGTAACGTGTCGTCGTTGTTTCAAAAAATGCCAGTCCCGCTTCTGTGTTAGTACTTGGTTCAAATGGATTCCATAGCCCTTCGTCAATTGCTTGTTGCGCTCTTATTTTGTTAGGGAAACCATCAAAGCCTTTCTCTACTGCACTTGAGCGAATCGCCGAGTAAGCAATTTCCCATGACCAAGCTTGCCACTCACCACGTGCACCAAGTACTGCACGATAATACTCAGAATCAACATCTTTCTTACGATTACCTATATCCACAGTACGACGGCGCATTGAAATATCTACACCATGTAAAAAGTGATCCGGATCGTTAAATAGTGGGTGGTTTGGATTGTCACCATCCATAAATAACTCAGTAAAGCTTGGAGAGCCTGCACCTTGAATAAAGGTTGATGTATGCTGAGCTGAGATTTCTGCAAATCCCTCAACCCCATCCATAATTTCTTGCACGCCATTGTAGTTAAAACTAATACGCTCTGTAGAAGGGATAGCAGTCATATGTGGCGCGTAGTCATAACGACAAATATTGCCAATATCTAATGCGGGATCGCAGGTATCATTGCCCCAAACATCAGTAAAAATTGTTTGCCTTACTTGAGTGCCGTCATCTTCAACACGAACGACTGGCAGTCTTGCCCACTGCTCATCCGTTAGCATACTTCTGACTACCTCAACACTGCCCGGATAACCCGCCGAACTTAGGGAGTTATTTCCTCCTCTAAAGCGTTGATCTGCAGATGCTGTATAGTCCCGATCAGCATAAGTTAAGTGGCCACGCTTAAAGTAATCCAATGAAAAGTTATGATGACCATTTTGCGTTGACGATCCCCATAAAATAGTAAAGTTTTGCTCATCAGCGCCACCATCAGCAGTGTCTGATAGCTTAGCTGCAACTTCAAACCCGTCTATGTCATCGCGTAAAATAATATTAATCACACCTGCAACCGCATCAGAGCCGTACGTTGCTGAAGCACCGTCTTTCAAAATATCAATACGTTTTACCGATGATACTGGTATGGTATTCAAATCGACAAATGACGTTTCAATGTCTTTTGCAAATGGACTGACTGCAACACGTCGGCCATTTATAAGCACCAATGTCGATGACGCTCCTAACCCTCTAAGTGCGACACTAGAGCCGCCATTAGCGGTATCATCGCTCGAGTTACCTTGAGTACTGAATGTACCGGCACCGGATACCGGTAATTTTTGTAATGCACCGATGAGATCTGTTGATCCTGTTGATGCGAGATCCGCAGCAGATAAACTTTGGATAGGTGAAGGACCTTCGAGATCTGTACGCTTAATATGTGAACCTGTCACTTCAATACGTTCTACTTGTTCTGTTTCTTCAGCGTTAACTTGTTGATTCATGCCGATTAACACTGCTATGGAGAGCGCACTGAGTGGTAATTTGTAGGTCATCCTGTTTCCCCTTAAGTTAATAATTACTCTGTAGTTTTTTTAATAATCAAGCCATTATTAACACACCATTGAAACTTTAACAACGCATTTGTTTAACATTAAGTTTCCATTTAAGGGTTGTACCTACAACTATACAAGATGAATGACAAGATTAATTAGATATTGATATTATTGATAAAAGAACAATAAAAATATCAACTGAAAAGAGATGTGCTCAATACCATAAACTTCATTAAGCTTGCTATTTTGAGGCGAGAAAATCTTGTCGATAGCACCACTTCCGCGCCCTACTCTCGCTAAAGTACCTTTCCCCCTCTAGGCAAGGCAAATTCACTTCCAATAGCTGGCTATCGGAAGTGAACCCATCGCAGTTAGCACTAAAACTGGCTACTAGAAAGGCAGTCGTTATTCACAGATCGGGTAATTTAGTTGTTATATATAAGAAATTTTTAACGCAGTTAACGTCTGATTTGCTTCTTCAAACTGAGCAGGCAAGTAGTAGAGCTAATGGGTATAAGGCAAACTTGGAAACGGGCACCACATTGCTTATTTATGTGAAGTTTGGAATTGCTGGTTTTTTTTGGTGTGATAACATGAGTAAAAGTCAGTTCACTGCGCATTTGGCTATCTCAGCACGCAGTGAACGTGACATATCTGTGCTTAAAATTAGTGTTATAACGCGAGCCAAGGTTGAACTGATTTAATATCCGCTGTGGTTGCAAAAGGCGTTGTATCATGCTCCCAGTTTGATGGAATGCTAACTTGGCAGTTCTGCGTGCTACAGTTTGCAGCTGTATTTTTTAATGCTGCGTCAGGATTAAGTGTAACGATTACCCCTTTGTGCTCTGGTAAAAGGAACGATAGTAAATGCTTGATAAAGAAACCTGACAGATCAGCTAACAAGGATTCAAATTCCACCTGCATCCTGTATAAATCAGACCTGCTGATAGAATCCGCGTGAAACAGGTCAGCCTCTATTTGCATTTTTAGCTGGCATTCTGCATTACCACCTTGGGTATCAATAATGACTTTTGCTTTATCCTTRTCAAGCGTTTTATCAAACGGTAACAATAGTTGTGCTTCTTCAGTAAACGATAGCTGGAAGCTGGCCGATTCCGTGACAATGTTACCACTACTGATTTGGCAAGGCTGCATACTGGCAGTATCGACTAAGTAAAAGCCAATTCGAGCAAACTCAAACTCGCCTTTATTCACAACTTTTAGGCGGTCATAAAAACTATCGTAAGAAAATGTCACCGTGTTAGCAAAAGCAAGTGAGCTCCACCACGTAACCAACAGCGTTACCGCCACCACTAGTTTATTCTTCATCAAAATACGCTCTGTTGTGTCTGATCATATCATTAAGTTCACTAACATAATCTTCGCCTCGCTCCGAGTAGCTAAGCAAACCAGCGGTTAGTGCCGTTGCTTCTATAGGTACTTTTTCGGCTCTTAAACCTGCCCGTACCCTTCTTAATTCCCTGTACGCTTCATGCGTATTGATATTTCTAAAGTAGGATTTGACAGCTGCACGTACTGACTTGAATGCACGAACTTCATGCTCAGCCTCGTCGGCACGGCGCTTAGGGATCATACCGCAGCCTTTGGTATAACACCATTGTCCAAAAAAGTTTAATCCAATTCGCGCGAACCGAGAAGTGCCCCATGCCGATTCATTAGCCGCTTGCATTAGTGCTAGCTCTTTTGGAATGATATCCACTCGACGCAGTGCTTTTTTTAATGACGCTTCGTTGATTTTCTCATCTTTTAAATCGTACTTCGAAAAAATAACTGCAACTTTTTCAATCTGTTTACGTGTCAGTGTTTCGCCAAATTGTAACATCATCAGTGCGATATCGAGTGTTGCACGTTGCTCCAAAATCAGCTTGTTTTCAGCCTCAACATGAGGCTTGATAAAATCAAAAAACGCTTTCTTCTTTGCTTGAATATCTTTAATGGCTGAAAAGTTGGGTAACTTGACACTGTGAAGTGGCTTTTCAGGCACTACTTTAACAATCTCAATTTCTTCCTCATCATTTTCTACAGGTGTAAATTGAGGCTCTGGCTGTTGTAGAAACGGATAGATGAGCGCCCAAACCGTCACTAACGCAACCAATAGTTTAATTAATTTTACTTGCATACCTACTCCCCATTGCGACGCTGTTCTAAAGCAGAGCCTATCTCCTTATTACTCTCAGAACCTTGCTATGATCTACACATAATAATTACTTTCTTCTGTTACTATTTGGTGTAGATACACTTAATACGTCATAATTTACAGTATTCAAAATAGCGGCTGATAATATCAAAAGCTGCAATTAAACGCGAATTTTCGTGCAGTTATCGTACAAAGTTTAGACGACATCTTGAATTTAAGAAAAAGGAACAAGTAGTATGATGGTTAACGCTTGGCAGCAGCGGCTTTTAGAGCAGAAAAAGAATAGGCCTCATGACAATCGCTCGGCATGGCAGGTAGATCGCTCGAGAATAATCCATGCAGCAGCTTTTAGGCGCTTACAAGCTAAAACCCAAATCATGGCCATAGGCGTAAATGATTTTTATCGAACACGACTAACCCACTCGTTGGAGGTATCACAAATAGGAAGCGGGTTACTGCGTCACTTGAGAAAGCACCACCCTGAATTTGAACACTTTCCTTCAACCAGTCTGATTGAGACGTTATGTCTAGCTCACGATATTGGTCATCCACCTTTTGGTCACGGCGGTGAGATAGCACTTAATTATCTAATGCGTGATCACGGAGGATTTGAGGGAAACGCTCAGACCTTGCGTATTGTTACCAAGTTGGAGCCTTATACCAAAGGTTTTGGTATGAACTTAACACGCCGCACCTTACTCGGATTTATTAAATATCCTGCATTAATCGACACACTCTGGTATCACCAACCAACGCAAACACAAAGTCGAAAATATATACTCTCGAGTGATTGGCTGCCAGCAAAAGGGATCTATCAATGCGACGAATCTGTATTTGACTGGATCCTCTCTCCATTTTCTCAAAACGACCAGACAAAGCTGCAAGAAACTGAGGTGAAAGACTCCTTCCGTCGTAAGACTAAGTTTAAGTCGTTAGATTGTGCGATAATGGAATACGCTGACGACATCGCCTATGCGGTTCATGATTTAGAGGATGCGATTGCAACCGAAACACTCAACGAGGCCGAGTGGCATAATTTTGCGCTTCCTGAATTACATAAACTAGATTCAGCTTGGCTAAAGAATAATCTTGATAGGATCACACAGAGCCTTTTTTCAGAAGATGAATCACAGCGTAAAGACACAATTGGTGAACTGGTAAACCTGTTTAYTGTGCACTGTAAACTCACCGTCCAAGACTCAGATTTTGACTCAGCATTGCTCCATTTCACCGTTGAGATGGACTCCGAGTTTCAACAGATACTGCAGGTATTAAAGCTGTTTGTATATCAGAGACTTATTCGTGAGCCTAAAATGCAGCAAATCGAATTTAGTGGTCAAAACCTGCTTATTGATTTATTTGAAGTGTTTGCCAGTGATCCCATGCGTTTATTACCCTACACGACTCAAGCACTCTACCAAGAAGCAAAAGATGATACGCAGCAAATGCGCGTTTTGGCAGACTATCTCGGTGGTATGTCAGATGAGTATGCACGAAAAACACATCAGCGTTTATTTACTGGAGAGCGATAGTAATACCGATTAGCTTAATTAAGTGGTCTAAAATCCGATAGTTGAGGCAAGCGTGGGCAGTTGCAAAGGTAATCATTCGCAAAGTTGCGTAACAAATTGCATAGCCTACATTTGCCTGCCCAGCACATTTAGTAAAAGCTTCTCCCCTTGCAAGGTAGAACGAAAACTATTTACTTTCTGCGCTTAGTTCGTGTACCAAGAATACGCTTTTTATCCCGTTGCTTTTTGGACTTACCGGAGTTACGGCGAGAATCTTTAGGCTCTTTGGTTAAATCAGGCTCATAGCCAGGAAGCCATTGCGGCGCAAATCGTTCATCTAAGAAAATTTCTATTTCTTCCAGCAGCCATTGTTCATCAATACTCACAAGTGAAATAGCTTGACCATTTTGCCCGGCGCGACCGCTGCGACCGATACGGTGCACATAGTCTTCTGCAACATAGGGTAATTCTGCATTGAAAACATAGTTTAGTGAGTCAATATCAATGCCACGAGCTGCTACGTCTGTTGCAACTAAGACACGAATTTCGCCTGACTTGAATTGAGATAGTGCTTTATCACGCGCGCCTTGAGACTTATCACCGTGGATAGCGGCAGTTTTAAGTCCATCTTTATTTAACTCTTTGGCGTAGTTATCAGCACTATTTTTTGTGCGCGTAAATACCAGTACCTGATGCCAATTATTTTTGCCAATCAGATGAGAGATAAGTTCACGTTTGCGGTCTTCGTCTACTGAATAGAAAATTTGTGTAACGGTGCTCGCGGTACTATTTTGGGTTTCAACACCCACTCGTTTAGGATTATTCAACCAAGGTTTTACTTGGGATAGCACAGTATCGTCAACCGTTGCTGAAAATAGTAGAGTTTGACGCTCACGCGGCATGGTACGCATGATCCGCTTAATTTCACCCATAAAGCCCATATCTAACATGCGATCGGCTTCATCAAAAACCAAATGTTGAATATTCTTGAGCGTAAAAGTGCCCTTTATTAAATGATCGAGTAAACGTCCAGGCGTAGCAACAACAATATCCACTCCTGCCTTCAACCGCTTTTCTTGAGGGCCGATATTCGCCCCTCCATATAAACACACAACATTCAAGTGCGAATGGCTCAGCAATTTCTCCGTGTGTTCAGCCACTTGCTGCGCAAGCTCACGGGTGGGTGTTAACACCAGAGTTCTGACTGATTTTTCACTCTTTACACAGGCACTTAGCATACGATGCAAAATCGGAAGCATAAAAGCGGCGGTCTTACCGGTTCCAGTTTGAGCACTTGCTATGAGATCATTACCACTTAAGATCTGTGGAATACTCTTTTGTTGAATAGGTGTCGGCGACTCAAATCCAAGCTCAGTAATCGCGCTTAGAAGTTCTGGGTGAAGTTGTAATTCGTTAAATGTCATTAATTGCCAATGGTATAATTGTGCTGATAATTAGCAGATTATAACAAAAAAACGAATGCTCGATGCACCTTGTAACACGCTGCATTTATCTATGTTGACTTTTTCACCAGCCAGTTTTACCTTCGATGATTAGACTTTCTAGTTTTCAGTAACGAAGCTAGCATAACATTTCGGCTTTATAGGGATATATTCATGAAAACGCAAAATTTTAGACGGATATTATTTTACTGTTCCATAGTCGCACTTTTGCCGCTTTTAGGATTAATACTCGCCGAATTGCTCACAAGTATTTTAGAGTGTAACGTATCACAAAAAGAGACATCAAACTGCTCAGTAGCAGGAGTTGATATAGGCATGATTTTAGCAGTGCTTTACACCGGCGGCTGGGTAGGCTTAGTTACGACTCCCATCGCGGCGATATTAGCGCTTCTGTTACACCTAAAAACACAGTAGGAAAACACTGCTTTTACGTCCTACTCTCGCTAAGGTACCTAAACCCTCTAGGCAAGGCGAATTTACGCATCAATAGTCGGCCATTGGAAGTGAACTCAACACAGTTAACGCTAAAACTGGCTGTTAGAAAGACATTAATTCAGATTAATTACAAAAAAGTAGGCTGCAAACACTGTTTACAGCCCGCCTTGCACTCGCTTAATCTAGCGCATTTTCTACTTTATTAAAGAGTGTTGTAATTGCTTTACTTGGCTCTTTTGTCACTAAGCTAACCACAATAATTGCAGCTGTTGCGACGACAAAGCCCGGAACAATTTCATATAGTGTCGCACTAAGCGGCTCACCGTTATAAGTAAATGGTCCGTAGATCCAAACCAATACTGTCACTGCGCCTGAAATCATACCGGCAAGGGCACCTGGAAAATTCATACGAGACCAGAACAAACTAAGCAATACAAGTGGACCAAATGCTGCACCAAACCCTGCCCACGCATTACTTACTAAATCTAAAATTGAGCTATCTCTGTCATATGCCAAATAAATCGCAGCTAGCGCTACAACCACAACACTAATACGACCAACCAGCACTAACTCTTTATCTGTGGCTGCTCTGTGAATAAAAATCTTATAAAAGTCTTCTGTTAATGAGCTCGAGCTAACCAACAACTGAGATGAGATTGTACTCATTATTGCCGCTAGAATTGCCGCTAACAAGAAGCCAGCAATCAGGGGGTGGAAAAGTAGTTGAGACAAAATTAAGAAGATGGTTTCTGCATCTTCCACTACAATGCCCTTTTCGTGAGCATAAGCTGCGCCGAATAAACCAGTACCAACCGCACCTAAAGCTGCAACTATCATCCAAGTCATTCCTATCCGACGTGCTGTAGGCATATCTTTTACGCTTCGAACTGACATAAAACGTACGATAATATGTGGTTGACCAAAATAGCCAAGACCCCAAGACATCGCAGAAACAATACCAATTGCGCCCGCTGAACCAATCCAAGTTAACATGGTTGGATTTAATTCATTCAGGGTTTGCCCAAGAGGGTTATCCAATAGCGAGAAGGTTACCAGTGGCACCAAGATAAGAGCAATAAACATGATGCAGCCTTGAACAAAGTCGGTCAGACTAACTGCCAAAAAGCCACCAAATAACGTATAAAGAACGACTACCCCAGTAGTAATATATAGGCCGCTTTCATAGCTAAGTCCAAATGAGCTTTCAAACAACTTACCACCAGCAACTACACCCGATGAGGTGTAAAGCGTGAAGAATATGATGATAACCAAAGCCGACACAATTCTTAGTGCATTACCCTTGTCCTCAAAACGATTGGCAAAGTAGTCAGGGATTGTTACTGCATCATTGGCATACTCTGTATAAACCCTTAGACGTGGTGCAACCAGTAAATAGTTTAACCATGCCCCAATCACAAGGCCAATTGCAATCCATGTACTACTGAATCCAGTTAAGAACATCGCACCGGGCAGACCCATCAAAATCCAGCCACTCATGTCTGAAGCACCTGCTGACAATGCCGCTACGCTAGGGGGTAAGCTGCGACCACCCAACATATAACCTGACACATCACTGGTGGACTTTTTATATGCGTACAGCCCTATTCCCAACATTGCAATGAAGTAAAGTGCAAGTGAGATTATCGTACCTATCTCCAATTTAGCCTCCTAAGTAAGTTGGGCTCTTCTCCAAATGTGAGCTTTATAGTGCTCAATTGTTTGATTTATAACTCACTTTGAATAAAAGCCAAAACATAAAGGATCACTATAACATGCTGCTACTTCTCACCCAACCTCCTGAGACCAGTGTACTTTGCTATATCTTCCTTTGAAGCGTTCAGGGATCTGACGTTTGGATGCAAAATGAGCTGACTCTTCATTTTTAGTCACTGAAGGTTACTCTATGATCTAGCCAGCACACTTTGAAGGTGATGACGCGCTTTCAGCGTGAGGTTTACACATTTGGCTAGTGCATACTTTACTCAATCATTACAAACTATGTTTCCCTGCGTGACCTCGTAGCACTTTTACCTTATATTAAAGCCAATATCATTTTGTTTGGACGGTAGTATTTATGTATTTTTACACGGCTCGTCAGCCCATTTTTAATGTCCAAAGGGAGTTGATTGGCTACGAACTATTATTCAGAGACAGTCTGAATAATGTATTTCCCGAGATAGATGGCGATGAAGCCACAAGCCGCCTGATTGAAGGCAGCCAGTTCACTTTTGGTCTTGATGATTTGACCAATCAACACCCTGCCTATATTAACTTTACGCTGGAAACTTTATCCAAAGGTTATGCCCAAATGCTATCCCCAGAGCAGGTCGTTGTGGAAATACTGGAAACAGTACAGCCAGGAAAAAGACTGCTCGCACACGTTAAAGAACTAAAAGAAAAAGGCTATACACTCGCATTAGACGATTACCAACACCAAAATGTATGGCGGCATTTTTTTCCTTATGTTGATCAAATAAAAGTCGACTTTCTCTCTACCAGCACAGACCAAATCAATATCATCAAAGCAGCAATTAAAGATTTCCCTAACATTGACTTAGTTGCCGAAAAAGTAGAAACATACGAACAATTTGAATTGGCTAAATCTCTTGGCTTTAAATTCTTTCAAGGCTTCTTTTTTGCTAAACCAGAAATGGTAAAAACCAAAGCATTAGCGCCTTCAGAACTTGCAATGGCGGAGCTTCTGTATGAAACGTCAAGTGTCGAGCCTGATCTTGCACGAATTACGCAAGTGTTTGAGCGTGATGTGAATCTTAGTTATAAGTTATTGCGCTACGCCAACAGCGCTGTGTTTAAACGTAGAGCTGAGATTTCCACAATAAAACAAGCATTAGTTGTACTGGGTAGCATCGAGTTAAAGCGTCTTATTTCATTGCTTTTTGCATCGCAACTTAACACTGAAAAACCAAAAGAACTACTGTCTCTTTCATTACTACGAGCTCACTTTATGGAAGCCGTTGCCACCAAAGCTGGCAAAGTTTCTGATACAGGCAGTGCATTTCTTATTGGCATGATGTCACTTATGGATGCAATATTGGATGATGATATGGCAACACTCTTGACTAAACTGCCATTATCTCAAGAGATAAAGGCCACACTGCTGAAAAAGCCAAGTCAGTTTGGTATTTACTTAGATCTTGCAGAATCAATGGAAAAAGGAGATTGGGATAATGTTGAAACTGTCTCAAAACCTTTGGGAGTCTCACCTGAGCGCATTGCCCAGCTATATCAATCGTCGCAGTTATGGAGTGACACCCAAATAAAAGCCATTGAGTAATATGCAGCGGACTGCGACAATCTGTCGCATCCCACTACCATCATGAAAGCGATAAAATAAGCTCACAAAAACAATGGACTAATGTGAACTTATGAAACGCACGCTACTTTCTCTCAGTATTCTTTCTCTTTTATCGACAGCCAGTGCAGATGAAATAGAAAGAATTGTTATTATTGCTCCAATGCAAACACCGCTCACCCTCTCCACTGATACCAAAGCGGTACGCCAGCCTCTCCCAGCACAAGATGGTGCCGATTTACTGTCTTCTATTTCTGGTTTCTCTTTGGTTAAAAAAGGTGGCGCAAGCTCAGATCCGGTATTTAGAGGCATGGCTGGTTCAAGAATTGCAATTATCGCCAATAATGGACAAACGCTTGGTGGCTGTGGCAATCGAATGGATCCTCCTACCGCTTATATTACCCCTCAATCATATGACACTTTAAAAGTAATAAAAGGGCCTCAAACCGTTCTTTATGGTCCAGGTAATAGTGCAGCAACGGTTGTTTTCGAACGTGAAACTGATCGTTTGGATAAATCAGAAATAGTAGGTTTTGCAAATGCTGTGGTATCTAGCCAAGGTCGCCATAGCGTAAATTCAGATATTAAAGTTGGCAATCAAAATGGTTATGCACGTGTCGCAGCGAATTATAGCGACGCCGATGACTACGAGGACGGCAGTGGAGTCGATGTTCACTCAGCCTATGAACGGTGGAATATAGATACAGAGTTTGCCTACACACCTGATGATGACTCATTTTATTCCTTAACTTATGGCGTGAGTGATGGTGAAGTGGCCTATGCAGATCGTATGATGGATGGCAGCTTATTTGACCGAGAAAATATAGGTCTGAATATTAAATTATCTGCTTTGTCTGAAATGGTTGATGAGCTCAAATTTAATGCCTATTACAACTATGTTGATCACATCATGGACAATCATAGCTTGCGTCAATTCGTCCCCAACATGATGATGAAAAAGCCAACTTCTTCTAACCCTGATCGAAAAACATATGGTGCAAAGCTGACACTCACTTCGGATATTAACAGCAAACATACATTTATTTATGGGTTAGACTATCAAGAAAACGAACACCGCAACAGGATCAGTCGTGATCAGTATAATAGTCCAGTAGAGACAATGCCTCGTCAACTTGACGCTGAGTTTAAGCAGTTAGGTATGTTTGCTGAATTCGAGTATGAATTAAGCAATACAAGCCAATGGGTAACGGGACTTCGCATTGATGATTGGAAAAGTGAGGATCACCGCACCATGATAAGTGCGATGATGACAATGAAACCTAACCCAACAGCGAATCAAACAAGAGAAGACACCTTATATAGTGGCTTTACTCGCTATCAAGCGCAATCTGAAAACAGTAGCTACTTTATTGGTTTAGGAAGAACAGAGCGTTTTCCAGACTACTGGGAAGTGGTTGGCAGCAATAGAGGCAGTGAAACAGCCATTTCGGCTTTTAATGTCGAAACAGAAAAGACAACGCAATTAGATGTTGGCGTTGTTCATCAATTTAAAGACATTAATCTCAGTGCCTCTGCATTTTATAATCAAATTGATGACTATTTGTTGATTGACAATATGTTCAAAAAAATGAATATGGCATCAAAAGTGACGCGTAATATTGATGCTGAAACATTCGGCTTTGAAGCGGAAATAAGATGGCAAGTCAGTAAGGCACTACAATTAACCAGCAGCCTTGATTATGTTAAAGGTAACAATTTGACCGATAATACAGCACTGGCACAGCAACCGCCTTTGCAACTGCGATTTGCCGCAACGCAGGAGCTGTCAGACAAATGGCAAATAGGTGGTCTTGTACGACTTGTTAAGCGCCAACACAGAATCGCTATTGGGCAAGGCAATATTGCCGGGCAAGATACATCAACCACAGCCGGTTTTGGTACTTTCGCATTGAATACCAGCTATCAATATAACAATGCTATTCAGCTCAGTGCCGGTATTGACAACTTACTTGATAAAACATACGCAGAACATTTGAGCCGCTCTGGTGCTGCGGTAAGTGGCTATGAGCAAATAGCGAGGATCAACGAGCCTGGTAGAACATG
The DNA here is from genome assembly GCF_003934235.1 of Pseudoalteromonas sp. J010. Taxonomy (NCBI): domain Bacteria; kingdom Pseudomonadati; phylum Pseudomonadota; class Gammaproteobacteria; order Alteromonadales; family Pseudoalteromonadaceae; genus Pseudoalteromonas; species Pseudoalteromonas sp. J010. Next base: position 14,030 of record NZ_RDBW01000013.1, read on the forward strand.
GTGGGCAAACTTGAACTGGCGATTTTAATTGACCTAAATATAGGTGCTCATACGTCTATGCTCTGCTACAAGATATATAGTTATACGTATTAAAAGGTAATAATACCAATTTGACTTAATACATGCTCAATTTGAAGGAGTAAATCTGACACTAACAGCGTTAAAAATTTCTTATTTAGAACAACTAAATAGCAAAATTTTTGCCTCGTTATCGACAAGATTTTCTTGCCTCAAAATAGACCACTTAATTAAGAAAATTGGTATAAAACCTACCTCGTGAGCATCTGAAAATATAAAGGTCGGCATTAGCCGACCTTTATATTTACTAGCTTAGTCCATTGCTCCAGTTTGCTTAATTAAGCAGCCTCTTTTGAGCAAGTGTTAAGAAAAAATATCACTACAAGTTTTCTAAAAAGTTTTCATCAAAATCATCAGGCTCTTCCTCTAGTGGAGGGTTACCATCATATAGCTCATACAATTGACGCTGATAGTAAACATCTTTTAAGAATGTATATGGGTCTAATGATTCATTTAATAACTTTTCTTGCGACATCAATGCCGCTCTGGCCTCTACTGCCCGTAGCGCAAATACCAGTATGGTTTGCGGCGTACTGAGCGCAATTTCAGGCAACACTAGATTATCGACTACATCACCTGTTAAATTTCTTGCTGTGGTAGGTCCCATGCCTGGCACCATAATATAGGCACCATCACCGACTCCCCACACGCCAAGGGTTTGACCAAAGTCTTCATCTTTCAACTCCAGTCCGAGTGTTTTTGCTACATCAAATAGACCAAAAATACCAACGGTTGAATTGACCAAAAATCTAGCTACATTTATGGCCATGTGATCTGGCTTGCCTTGCAGCGCAGCATTCACCGCGTCAGTCGGCGCGGCAATATTTGTCGTAAAGTTGACAATACTACTTCGCACAGGCGCAGGGGTAACTGACACATACCCCTTAGCCACGGGGCGTAAAATATAAGCATCTAAAACATCCATATTAAAATCATATAGAGGTCTATTAATGGATTGTAATGGATCTCGTGGATCTTTTTTCTCTTCTGGTACCTGTGCACAACCAATGACGGTGAGCGCTAGTAAACCTGTGAGCACAACTTTAAGCATTTATTTCCCTGTATTTGTTAAGACACGACTAATCTCGACATTAACCTGACTGCCACCTTGTTTTAGCTCTATCACATTTGAAACCCCTTCCAGCTCACCATCTGATGGCATCACCGAACCGTCATTAGAAATGCGCGCGGTAACTGTAACGTGAGAAAAGTTAGATAAGGTTAATTCAGGCATCATTGCCATACTATCATCCAGAGCAACCGTGATTGGCAAGTTAAAGTTTGTAATTTTCGCCACAGCTAATGGCATCGCTGGACCATTTTGCGCTTTTGCAAAAACAAATAACGTGCTTCCTGACGGAATGTCGCCTTGTAACGCCTCGGCAATAGTAACTGTAGCGTTAATGCTCGCCGCACTATTTACAGCTTCTGGCTCTTGCTGCCCAAGCCTTTGTTCAAGCTCCGCAATACGACCGGCTATCATCTGATAACGAGGATCGTCTTGCGTTAGCTGTGCCATCAGCACTTCAAACGCTGCTTTAGACTCAGCCCAGTCCTGACGTTCATAGGCGATAAGTGCCAAAAGGCTAATGGCATCAATGTTCGTAGGCTCCGAATTCAGGACTTTTGAAAGCATCTTGGCTGCGCGGTTCATGCTCTGCTCTGACCCTTCAATCAACAATGCCTGGCTGTAATTAACTAAGACATTATTATTATCAGGCTGCATTGCTAACGCTTTATCAAAAGCTTGCGTTGCCATTTCAAAGTCACCCAACGACATTGCCACACGCCCCAGTAACATCCACGCCACTGCATCATCACCGGCAGTGGCAAGTTTTGTTCTAAGCCCTAGAGCAAAAGCTTGTAGCTCATTAGCATTTAACGGCTCACCAGTTTGCATTACGGCTCGCTCGCCATACTCTGGAAGATTTTCAATAGCTTCATTCCAGTTAGCGATTTGTCTATGGCTACCTGTGTAGTAGTAAAAAATCGCTGTTACAAGCACCATAAACGCGATCCCCGTGACCGCTAAAACTCGATTATCACCACGGCTTGTTAATGATTGCTCAGGAGACAGCTCATTGAGTAATCTACGTTTTAACTCGATAACTGATTCATGATAACTGTCTTTTTCTATTCGTTGATTAGCAAGCTCATCTTCGAGCTCTTCTAGCCTCTGATGAAAAATACCAATACGCTCGGCATTGGCGTCATCATCAACCACTACCTTTCTCTCTTTTTTGATAAAAGGAAAAACGACGAACAACCCAGCAAAAACACTAAGAAGCAGAAATAAAAACCACATTTGTGTTAAATCGGTTGAGAATTCACTCACAGCTCACGCTCCTGACGTTGATATTGGTTAATAAGCTCAGCGAGTTTTTGTTCATCAGTGGCATTCCAATCCTGCTTTTTCGCTGCACGCTTTTGGCGAAATACAATAAAGCCAAAGCCAAGCACAATAATCACGACAGGTAGTACCCAAAGCACAATGGTTGCAGGCGTGACAGGTGGCTGGTAATGCACAAAATAGCCATATCTGTCTATCATAAAGTCAATCACGTCTTGCTTAGACTTACCTTCGTTCACTAAAGTGATCACTTTATCGCGCAAGTCTTTAGCCACAACAGCATCCGAATCTGCAATATTTTGATTTTGACACTTAGGGCAACGCAGTTCATGGGTTAGTTCTCGAAACGTTTGCGCTCGCTCTGGAGTCGCAAAGTTGTACTTATCTTCTGCGGCCTCGCTTGCAAAACCTACGAACATAAACACAATTAGTATAAGGTATTTCATTGTGTTAACTCCTGATAGATTGAAGCAAACTTGCTGCGCCACACGCGTTCATTAATATCGCCTGTGTGATGCAGTAAGATCTTACCGTTTTTGTCTACTAGAAAAGTTTCTGGGGCTCCCGAAACGCCCAAATCAAGTGCCAAAGAACGCTCCAAGTCAAGGATATTGAATTGATAAGGGTCACCTGCACGACTCAGCATGCTAGTTACATCTGCCCTTAACGCATTAATGTCGAATTGATCGCCAAAGTCCGGGTCATACGCCTGTTCATAATACAGGCCTATGATCCTCACACCTCGCTCTCTTAGCTCTGTCAGATAGCCAAGCTCTGCAATACATGTTGGGCACCATGTGCCCCAAACATTCATAAGGTATACCTCACCTTTGAGTGAGTCAGCTGTCCAGACTTTGTTACTATCCATTAAGTCTGGTAAAGCAAACTCAGGCATCGTTTGCCCAAGTCGACCTGTCTGAAGCTCTCTCGGATTTCCAAATAAGCCTTGATATAAAAATACACACAAGAAGATAAAGATTAAAAAAGGCACTAAACCTAATAATTTACGGTTCATATTAAGCCTCCTGCTGTTGCGGCTTTTTTACGCGGCCACGGTATCGTTTATCTGCAAGTACAATAAACCCAGCAAATGAAATAAGTAAACCACCAAGCCACATCCACCTGACATAGGGTTTGTGATAAATCCTGAGTGACCATGCACCTGCCGACAATGGTTCTCCGAGCGCGAGGTACAAGTCACGGAAAAAGCCATCATCTATCGCAGCTTCAGTCATAAACTGCATACCAATATCATAACGGCGTTTTTCTGCGTACAGCTTAGTAACTTTCTCGCCATCTTTGAATACTGTCACGACCCCTGCGTGACCACCGTAATTTGGCCCTCTAATTTCTTTTACGCCGTCAAAGCGGTATTCGTACTCATTTAACATTGCCGTTTCGCCTGGTTTCATACTAACAGAGCGTTCTACCGAGTATGCCGAGGTTAACGTAACGGATGCGATAACAAATGCGATACCAACATGACCAAGTACCATTGCCCAATAGCTCAGCCCAAGCTTTTTAAGTCCGACAGTTAGACTCGAATGAACCGACACTTTGCTAAATAAATCAGTCGCAGTCGCAATAAAGATCCACACTGCCAATGCAGTAGCAACAAAAGTAAGGGGAGCAACTACTTCAAAACTTGAGAATAACCATGCAGTGGTAATGACTAAAGTAGCGACCAATAGTACTACCCACTTTTTAACTAGCGGTGGCATTTTATTTTGCTTCCAACGTAACATTGGCGCAATCCCAAGCAAAATAGCAAATGGCACGGTCAATATTGCAAACATCTGATTAAAGAAAGGGACTCCAATCGAAATGGAACCTAAACCTAATTCTTTATGGATCATAGGCAAAAGTGTTCCAAGTAGCACAATAAGAGTCGCTACGACCAAAAAGATGTTATTGACCCAAAGCGTTACTTCTCTTGAAATAAACTGGTATCTGCCTTCACTGTAAACTTGCGAAACTCGGGTTGCGTATAAGGCTAGACTCCCCCCAACCACCACGGCCAAGAAAGATAGAATAAATAAACCTCTATCAGGATCAGTTGCAAACGCATGCACCGATACGATAATACCTGAGCGAACAATAAACGTACCGAGTAAGCATAAACTAAATGCAGTAATGGCAAGAAGTACCGTCCAAGACTTAAACACACCCCGTTTTTCTGTTACCGACAATGAATGCAGTAACGCTGTTGCGACAAGCCATGGCATTAACGATGCGTTCTCTACTGGATCCCAGAACCACCAGCCTCCCCAGCCTAACTCTGAGTATGCCCACCAGCTACCAATGGTGATACCTAAAGTTAAAAAGCCCCATGCAGCCATCGTCCACGGACGAGACCATTTAGCCCACGTGTTGTCCAGCTTACCTGTTAACAATGCGGCGATTGCAAAAGAAAAGGATACTGATAAGCCAACATAGCCCATATACAACAAAGGTGGATGAATAATCATACCTGGGTCTTGTAACAATGGATTTAAGTCGCGGCCTTCTACAGGGAAATAAGGTAATAAACGCTCAAAAGGGCTAGACATCCATAGGGTATAAAGCATAAAGCCTACACCTAAAAAGCCTAATACGCCCAATACTCTGGCTCGAAGCACCCAAGGCAGTGATTTAGACATAACTGCGACCAACATGGTCCAAACTGACTGCATCACTAACCAAAGTAAAATAGCGCCCTCGTGCCCACCCCAAGTAGAGGTAATTTTATAGTACCAAGGCAAACTACTACTTGAATGATGGGCAACATAAGCCACGGTAAAGTCATCCATTAAGGTTATATAAATCAGTACCAAAAAGGAAAACACCACCAAAATACATTGACCAATAGCTAGTGAAGGCGCGGCTTTCATTAGCCTTAGATTGCCTGTGTATGCGCCCCATAACGGGAAAATACACAGTAGTAAACTCAACGACATCGCCAGAACTAAGGCGAAGTAACCTATTTCAGGGATCATCTTAGTTAGTTCTCGCTATTTAAATTATATTTTGGCTTTTCGTGCTTTATGCCTTTAACGGCTTCAGCAACTTCTGAAGGCATATACTCTTCATCGTGTTTTGCTAACACTTCAAATGCTTCAACCACATTGGTTTCAACCAAGGTTCCCTGTGCTACTATCCCTTGTCCCTCACGAAACAGATCCGGCAGAATACCGCGGTAACGTATAGTCACCATAGGTCCAGTATCAATCAGTTTAAACGACACATCTAGCGATGATTCATCTCGCTCAACAGAGCCTGGAACCACCATTCCACCAATGCGTAGTTTTTGTCCAATTTGAGGCTTTTCTTTGAGCTCACCTTTGCCTTCAACTAACTCACTAGGGGTGTAAAATAAATTGATATTTTCTTGCAGTGCATAGAGGGTTAAGCCAACCGCTGCACCAATACCAAAGACAGCTGCAACGACGGCAAATAGTCTTTTTTTGCGTCTAGGATTCATGCTTGTGACTCCTCTTTTGCTTTTTTAATCCGTGCTTCTCGTGCCATTTGAGCTTTCACTGCTTGCTTGAGCTTTTTACCATCGGCAAGAGAGCTGACTAAGATGCCCACTAATATAAGCGCACATGAACCAAAGGACAGCCATACATAGAAACCATAACCGCCCATTACTAGAAATTCACTGAAGGATTCAAACTGCATAATTATCCCCTATTCACTAATTCACGTACCCAAGGGCGATGTTGCTCGCAACGCAAAATCTCATTCTTTAAGCGAATAAGCGTTACTACTCCCAGCACACCTGCAAAGGCGACAATATTAATTAGTAATGGCCATAACATAGATGGATCGATTGCTGATGTATCAAACTTTGTGATGGTAGAACCTTGATGTAGCGTGTTCCACCATTCAACTGAAAAATGAATAATTGGTAAGTTAACCACACCAACTATTGCTAAAATACAGGCAGCTCTCCCCCCTGATTTTTTGTCTTCGAACGCATGATAAAGTGACAATACACCAAAGTATAAAAATAACAGGATAAGCTCAGAGGTTAATCTGGCGTCCCACACCCACCAAGCGCCCCACATTGGTTTACCCCAAGCAGCTCCGGTAATTAATGCTATTGCAGTCATAGCTGCACCAACTGGCGCGATTGAGATAACTGCCAGTTCGGCGTTACGAATTTGCCACACCAAAGCAATAATGGCTGCTATGGCCATAGATGAATACGCACCCATTGACCAAATTGCTGAGGGCACATGAATAAAGATTATCCGGTAGCTGTCTTTTTGTTGATAATCTGCGGGCGCATAGGCAAGCCCCCAAACCCATCCAACAAGTAAACCCACTACCGCAATCACGGCAAAGTAAGGAAGCAAGGTGTTACACAATTGGTAAGCACGCTCCGCTTTGGCATAAGGATGTAACCACTTCCACATTTTAACTTACACTCACTCTTAAAGCTGACGATATGGCAATTGGTGCGGCGACAATGGCAACGGCAAGCATCGCACCAAGGATTGCAAGCTGACCGCCATAAGCAAGAGACATGCTACTGGTATCAATGGCGGATGTTGCAAAAATTAATACAGGAATATACAGCGGCAGGACTAGTAAGCTCATCAAAATTCCACCTTTTTGCAATGCAACGGTGAGTCCTGCCCCTATAGCTCCAATAAAACTTAACAAAGGTGTCCCAATTAACAAGGTTAACACTGTCGCATTCAGGGACTGCGTTTCTAAATTCATTAACAATGCAAATAATGGCGCTAGTAGTACCATAGGTAGCCCACTTACGGTCCAGTGTGCAGCCACTTTGGCAAGTACAGACAATGACAACGGATAAGGCGATGCTATCAGTTGTTCTAGCGAGCCATCGTTATAGTCATCCCGAAATAGTTTATCTAGCCCTAACATAGTCGATAACAGGGCTGCTACCCAAATTATGCCCGGCGCAATTCTGGTAAGTAATGCAGGCTCTGGCCCAATCGCTAAAGGGAATAACGTGATGACAATCAGAAAAAACAGTAATGGGTTAACGATTTCAGCACGTTGCCTAAATGCAAGTGTCACATCTTTTGCATAAACGGATTTGAACGCTAACCAATATGAATGATGAGTCTGCATTACAAACGGTACTCCAATGTCAAAGTTTGTAACTGCGCGAAATGTGCGGTGAGATCTTGGTGTGTAGTCAGTAAAATTGCTCCACCTGCATCGAGGTGGGACTGAAACTGGGTTTGCAACAAGGCAACACCTTTTTTATCTAATGCGGTAAATGGTTCGTCGAGTATCCACAATTTAGCTTTGTTCAGCCATAAACGAACCAAAGCAACACGACGCTGTTGACCCGCTGAAAGGGTACGCACCGGTACATCTTCAAGCCCTATTAGACCCAGCTTTGCCAACAGCTCATAAACCTCTTCTTCACTGGCTTTTGCACCATGTACTTGCAACCAATATTGGACATTTTCGTAGGCATTCAGTTGCTGATTAACACCCGTTTTATGACCAATAAACAACAGTTCAGCTGCAAATGAATCATAATCTTCTCGAATATCGGTATGGTTATATCGGATCTGACCTTCATCCGCTCTGGCAAAGCCCGCAATTATTCGTAACAGTGACGTTTTACCGGCACCATTTGGGCCTTCTACTTGCATGATCTGCCCCGAATGGAGAGTGAAACTTAATGAGTCAAACAAGCATCTATCTTGTTTGGTACAAGTGACGGTGTCTATCTCTAGCAAATCTGGGCTTCTCTTTACCTAAAATTGGGCGTTAGTCTAACATAATGGTATGGTAATACGAATAATCCGATGCGATCGATTAGCGAAAATTTGATTTAAAATAATGAATAAGCTGCCAATTACAACAAATACTACGACAGCATCTGTGATAAGCACAGATAATAGCGAAGTATCTAAATTAGACTTGACTAACAACCAGCCTTTTGCAGCAAAAAACATTCACATTAGCAATGATAAACTAAAGATGGATGTAGCAATTGACGGTCGCTGGCAAACTATCCAAATTGCGCTGAAACCACCAACTCAACCTAATCAGCTCCAAGAAGCGCAAGTTAGTATCGACGAAACAGGGAAAGTAGTTACTTTCCATACCCCGAAATTACAAGCTCAAGTCACATTGACGAGTCAGCTGTTTGATATTTTGGCGACACTTAAAGGCCAAACCAACAGTACAATTATTCAGTCTTCGGCAACTGTGCAGCCTGATTCTACATTGCGCATTAATTCCCTTGATTTGAAGGTACCGGTACCACACCCCGTCGCACAATTGCTCGCAAGTGAGAGCAAACTGTTTGCTAATCTAAGTACTCAACAAAGCAATACTCTTTTGCAAATAGTGAATCAATTTAGTGATCCTCTGTTTAGCACCACATTACCTAAATCAATGATTATTAAACTTATCTCTAGCCAGCTTAGTCCTATCAATGTAAAGCCTCTAGTCAACGGGGTAATGCTTAATATTAACGATCGCCCAATTAGCTTACCGAGGATCCCCAGTAATTGGCCACCTTCTTCAACATGGCAAAAAGGTGAGCTCAAAGCAGCCATCAACGGGGTAGACGTGACAATGCCAGCACGACAAATAAAAGTGGAAACGATCAAACCGCTTAGCGCATTGCTGCATCAAGTAAGTGCGATTGCAAAACCCATTACGCCAATAAATAGCACCAACCCAACTTCAATACATACACTGCAATACGAAACACCATTACTTGAGGTAAGCCTGCAACAAATAAAGTCAGGCGTCGCGCGGGCATTGCAAGTGTTGATCGGCAGACCTTTTGGCAAACAACAACCCCATCAATCTAATGCTTCTCAAGCCTTGCTGACATCTAATAATCAACATGAGAGTATTAAGCGCCTATTACCAAGTTCCATCATACAAGCCCAAGACGTAAACCAGCACAACGAAAGTAAGATAAGTACTCCACTACAGCAGCTCACTGGCCAAATAAAGCAGGGCCTGCTCGATATGATGAGACAATCATCAGTACCATTACAACAGAGCCAGCCCCCTATTAATCGCGAGAAATTAACCGCCTCCATCATCCATTACTTACAACAAAACCCTAGCACAGAACCAAAATACCAAGCGCTTCCCGTCGATTTTGAAATGAAGCAAAAAGCCCTCTCTTTATTACTAGACACATTCACAGGTAAGGAGCAGCTAGACACTAAGCAGCTTCGGCAGGTTAATCAAATTCTAGAGAGACCACTGTATCTTAAAACACACACCGCACCTTTGCTTGTTGATAAAACTGCACAGTTTGTACCATATGCTTCGAGTGAACAGCTTACTCACTCTGTGACCAAAGAAGTTAAAGGGATCATAGAAGTATTACTAAACATACCAACCGCAAAGCTGGGAAGAAAAGACAATATTCAAGGCCCGCTACAGCAAGCCTCTAACACGATAGCAAAAGCGTTAAAAGCTGATTCGTTAAGTCAAATGCCTGAACTACAAAAACTGGTAAACCAAGCGTTCTCTCGGCTATTGGATGAGCGTTCTATTTCGGCACTCGCAGTTAAAAATCAGCTAGAAAGCCAACTGAGCTTAACGCCGTTTAGTAATACGACAACAAGCTTGAACCAATCTAGCTTTACACAAATGTTAGAACGCTTACTACTTTCTCTTTTAGGTGGCCAAGTCGCAGGTCAAGACACTAGCAAAGAAAGCGCAAATCAAAAGATGCAGGCACTGCTAGAGACGTTGTTGCCACAGTTAAAAATGCTCTCTCCTAAACAAGTTGCAGATGCGTTACAACAGCCAATCGCAAAAGAGCTTTTAAATGACTTGGGACAACTACACAACCAACTACAACCACAACAATCTCAATTACAAACCACGAGTTTAGGAAAACAAGATAGTGAAACGCAGCTCATCGTTAATTTGCTATTCCCTACAAAGGTTGGACAAGAGCAACAGCAAACACAGTTACAAATCGGAGAGTATAAAAAGTCGCCCAAAGCTGGAATGCCTGAGAAGTCAGTGTGGTTTATTCGCTTGTGTTTTGATTTTGCTGATAAAGGCCAGATCCATGCCCAAGCAGAGCTAATGGATAAAGCTCTGGAATGTGCACTAGTTGCAACTTCCAACCAAGTGAAACAACTCGCTGAACCCCATTTGGCAACTCTTAGGCACAAACTCGCCGCTCACGGACTGCAAGTAGCCGAGATAGACTTGAGGGAAGAAGCCAGTTTTCAAGACAAGTTCTTCTCTGAACATGCCATTATTAACATTAAGGTATAAATACTAATGACGCAAAAATCAGCAATTGGATTACTTTACGAAGCCGGAAGCGCACCTCAAGTGACCTTCAAAGGCTATGGTGAATTAGCGGAAGAGATTATTGCGCTCGCAAAAGAAAAGAACATCATGATCCATGAGGACGAATCTTTAGTACAGACATTAAGCGCCTTAGAACTACATCAGGAAATTCCTAGAGAGTTATATTATGTTATCGCTGAACTTATTGCATTCTCTTACATTATGCGTGGAAAGTTTCCTCCCGGTTGGGAGGGGTTTCGTGGCAAGCTAGATATAAAGGCTTAGTCCCCCTCTAGCTTGCAACTAACATTATTTTGATTTGTTATGTAAAGACATTAATAACTCGGCCTCAGCACGAGGCAACTCACACTCTCGCATGACTTCTTCAATATCAGCCCCCAGCTCAACCATTTTTACCGCTCGAGAGTAAATTTTTGCGTCTGGATCGTCATATTTTTGTGCTGCTTGCTGATTTGCAAGTTCATGGAGCTCCTGCTCTGTTGTGACTACTCGTTTACCAACACTCATTATGCTAGCGCGAAGCTCTGCAACTTCACTGCGCAATATTGCAATTTGCTGCTCAGCTTCCTGCAATGCACTTGAAGCTTGCATAATATTCGATCTTTCTTTTTGTAATTTTTTACCCAGCACAAAAACAAACCTCAAGCACACTATCGCAAGTACGCTTGAGGTTATTGATATGAAGAGTAAAACGATTTGAGCGTTTACTACTTCCAACATCTAAATATGACTCAGCTCATCCCATTCGTCATCACTTAATAACTTATTAAGATCAACCAAAATCAGTAACTCGCCTTCTCGGTTCGAGACACCTTGGATGAACTTAGCGCTCTCCTCTGTACCTATATTTGGAGCACTATCAATCTCCGAGCTACGCAAGTACACAACTTCAGCAACACTGTCGACTAAAATACCGATCACTTGCTTTTCAGCTTCGATGATTACGATCCGTGAATTGTCTGTAACTTCCGCGCTCTGAAGGCCAAACCTTGCTCGCGTGTCTATTACGGTAACGACATTACCACGCAAATTGATAATACCAAGCACATAGCTTGGTGCGCCTGGAACAGGTGCAATTTCTGTATAACGCAGTACTTCCTGTACTTGCATTACGTTAATACCGTAAGTTTCCTCTTCAAGCTTATAAGTAACCCACTGCAATACTTCATCATTACTATCAGCATTTTTGTCTGCAGAAAGTAGTCTATCTTGGCTCATGGTTTCACTCCATCAATATACTAGTTACTGCTCTCGACTATCGAGGCCTTGTTCTAGCAAACGGTTTAAATTCTCTACATCTATTAGCGCGCACATTTTTTCTTTTATCACCCCAGCTAGCCAAGGTCTCTTGCTGTCGCTGGTACGCCACTTTATGTCTTCAGGCTTGAGTGTCAAGTTATTGACGAGCTTTTCTGCCAATAGCCCCCAACTACTATCTCCAAGCATGATTAGGTATTGATAATTCAGGCTATCTTGAAGCTCAGGTGTCAATTTTTCAGGCATCACCCACATCGCAGTGTCTACAACATTCAGTTTTTCTTCGCGGTTTAACATCACCCCTCTAAACCATTTAGGTTTGCCAAACAATTGATTGACCTCACCTAACTGATGTATACCGCCAAGGGACTTCAGCGGAACCGCGAGCGTTAGACCTGCAACTTCAAAGAATAATGCTTGAAACTCACCTTCTTGATAAGCGTCACGTGCTGACGTCGCTTCTATCGTTGCCTGTTCTTTGATAATAGATGTATTTTCAGTGACTTCAAGATCTTGAGCAAATTTACTCACCTCTTGCTCTTGTACTTCAGTCATCGATTCAATCGTTGTTGGCTTAATGTCAGCGGCTGCGGGAACTATTTCTTGCTCCACATCAGGGTCTTTTACTTGTTCCAATAGCTTCGCAACAGGTGATAAAGCGCAATCTTGTACTTCAGGCTCTTCCTGTAGTAACGCACTAAGGTACTGTTTCATTACCTTTTCATTTGCAAATAAGTGCTTACTCATTCTCTTCTCTAGCTTAGCTGCTTTAAATAATCCAACAAAGCACGATAGGCAAATACGCCCCGAGACTTTGGACAAAACTGCACTGGAACTTGTTGTGCAAGGCTGGCATCTCTAAATTTTGTATCAACCGGAACCACGCCCGGCCAAACTGCATCTTTGTAAGTCGCCAACAATGTTTTATATGCCTCTAAAGATGCCTTTGTACGCTTATCATACATCGTGGGTATTATCGTATACTGATATTGTTTTTGTTGTGAAGATTGCATCAGCTCCATAGTTCGCATCATTCTATCGAGCCCCTTCAAGGCAAGAAATTCTGTCTGTACTGGGACCAATATTCTCTCACTTGCAGCAAGCGCATTAACCATCAATACACCAAGTACCGGTGGACAATCCAGAATCGCATAATCATACTGATCCGCAATTTTCTCGATAGACTTTTTCAAGATCAGACCCATGCCAGTCTTGTTGCCCATACTCCTGTCTAACGTGGCAATAGCCATAGTCGCAGGAAGGATATCAAGGTTTTCAATGGTTGACGGGCAAAGTGCTTGCAATATCTCTTCCCCCGTCATGCTATTTCCACGTATAAAAATATCGTAAACGCTAACTTCTAACTCTTCAGAATCTATACCAAAGTAATAAGTCAGTGAAGCATGTGGGTCGGTATCAATCAATAAAACACGATGGCCTTGTTCAGCTAAAATACCGCCCAGGCTTACCGTTGTTGTGGTTTTGCCCACGCCACCTTTTTGATTTGCTACCGTCCAAATTTTCACTCAATATTCCTTCGCTCATAACGGCCGCATAATGCGGCCTTTATTATACAAACTCAATGTTATTTTTTGTTTTAAAAGTTCGATAATTGCAAGCTTCGGCAACGTAACTTTGCCAGTGGGCTTATTGATTACCCGCTTCCTTGTTAATTCTCGACGCAAAGTCTTGTAACGCAATACTATCTGATGCTAGGCCCGCACTCGCAACCGCTTGCGGCATGCCATACACTACACAGGTAGCTTCATCTTGTGCCCAGATAGTCGCTCCAACCTGCTTTAACATCCTAGCGCCATCTCTACCATCAGCTCCCATACCAGTTAACACAACAGCTAATGCGTCACCACCATATGCTTTAGCGACACTTGCGAAGGTGATATCAACGCTAGGTTTGTAGGTTATTCTCGGACTGTCATCTTCAAAAACCTTTAACGTTTTACTGCCACCTCGACTTTCAACCATCATTTGCTTTCCACCAGGAGCAAGATAGGCTACTCCAGGCATGAGTCTATCTCCATGCTCTGCTTCTTTCACTTTAATCTTACACAGGCTATGTAGCCTGGCTGCAAATGCAGGGGTGAATGCGGCTGGCATGTGTTGGATAAGCAGGATCGGATGAGGGAAGTTTGCAGGTATTTGCGTTAGAATTGTTTGCAGCGCAACAGGCCCACCCGTTGAAGTGCCAATCGCTACTAAACTATATTTTTTCCCAGATGCTCTTGCGGCAGAGGCAGCCGGTGAAGAAGTGGTTGCCGATCTTTGAAAGCTTCTATCTGGCTGAGGCACTGCTGGTCTTAATGTCTCGTTTCGGACTGGCTTTGGCTCTATTGTTCGATTCGAAGTCGAAATACTTGGCCGTGTAAATCGGCTCACTCGACGTCGGCCAATCTCTTTCACTTTGTTCTGTAATGACTTTATCGCCTCTTCGCTGTTTCTAGCAATGTCTTCGAATTTTTTAGGCAAAAAGTCTACAGCACCAGCATCAAGCGCGTCTAACGTTGCACTGGCGCCTTCCCGCGTTAACGACGAAAACATCAGTATCGGTGTTGGCGTCGCTTGCATTATTTGCTTTACAGCGCTTATACCATCGAGTACTGGCATTTCTACGTCCATTGTAATCACGTCTGGACGCAACGAAGCGGCCTTTTCAACCGCCTCTTTACCATTAACTGCAAAGTCTATAACTTTGATTTCACTGTCTTTTTCTAAGATTTCACTGACTCGGCGACGAAAGAAGCTCGAGTCATCAACAACTAATACTTTAACTGCCATTGGCAACGCTCTTTTATTTTGCTCTACAGCAGAGCAGTCAAACTGCTCTAGCATTTGACTACGCTTAAAAACTTAAGCGTAGTGTTTTAATAAGTTAGGTACATCTAGGATTAAAGCAATGCCACCATCAGAAGTGATAGTTGCCCCAGCCATACCTGGTGTACCTTGCAATAAGGCATCAAGGGGCTTTATCACCACCTCTTCCTGACCGATAAGGGAGTCAACAACAAAACCCACTTGTTTAGTCCCTATCTGAGCTATTACAACATGACCCTCAGCTTTTCTCATGCTTCGGTCTGCGCCCTTCACCAGCCAATGTTCGAGATAAAACAGTGGTATGGCTTTTTCACGAACAATGATAGTGAGCTGTCCATCAACTACATTGGTCTTAGTCAAATCAAGGTGGAAGATTTCGCTCACTCCCGCGAGCGGTAGTGCGAAGGTCTGCTCTCCAACCACAACCATTAAGGTAGGTAAAATGGCCAGAGTCAATGGAACCTTGATTTCTAATACAGTGCCAACTCCGAGTTCAGACTGTATATTAACAGAGCCATTAAGTTGAGTAATTTTAGTCTTTACGACATCCATACCGACGCCGCGGCCTGAAATATCAGATATCTGCTCTTTTGTTGAAAAGCCAGGGGCAAATATTAGATTGTACGCTTCGGTATCCGACAATCTGCTTGCTTGGTCTGAATCGATCACGCCTTTATTAATAGCAATTTTCTTCAACTTTTCAGGATCCATACCTGCAC
This sequence comes from Pseudoalteromonas sp. J010, assembly GCF_003934235.1. Taxonomy (NCBI): domain Bacteria; kingdom Pseudomonadati; phylum Pseudomonadota; class Gammaproteobacteria; order Alteromonadales; family Pseudoalteromonadaceae; genus Pseudoalteromonas; species Pseudoalteromonas sp. J010. The sequence goes on from NZ_RDBW01000013.1 coordinate 29,543, forward strand.
CATCATCACGAATGGTCAGTAGAATATGATCCCCTTCTTGAGAAGCTGAAAGTGTCACGGTGCCCATTCTTGGCTTACCAGACGCTTCTCGAACATCTGGCATCTCAATTCCGTGGTCAACAGAATTTCGTACCAAGTGAACCAACGGATCCGCAAGCGCTTCAACTAAGTTTTTATCTAAATCAGTTTCTTCACCTTGTAAAACAAGATTGATTTCCTTTTTTAAGCTTCGAGCAAGGTCTCTTACAACCCGAGGAAAGCGACCGAACACTTTCTTGATGGGTTGCATTCGAGTTTTCATCACAGCGCCTTGCAAGTCAGCTGTCACCACATCAAGATTTGATATGGCTTTACCCATACTCTCACTATTTGTGTTATTCGCCAGACTGACCAAACGGTTGCGTACCAATACCAACTCACCGACCATATTCATGATTTCATCAAGACGTTTTGTGTCGACACGTACTGTTGTTTCTGCTTGTGCAGCTGGCTTTTTAGCTGCAGGAGCTGCGGCCTTTGCAGGCTCAGCTTCTTTTTGAGGCGCAGGTTTTGCTTCGGCTTTAGGAGCTGGTTTAGCCGCGGGCTTAGCCGCCGGTTTTGAAGCTGCTTTCGCTTCAGGCTGTTTGGGTGGTGGCGTTGGAGCTTGCGTTACCGCTTCTTCAGTTGCTTTTGGCGCACTGCCTTTTCCATGTAACTCGTCTAATAAGGCTTCAAACTCATCATCTGTGATTTCCTCATCATCTCCACCGTTGGCATTTGCTTGCTCACTGACTTGCGCTGGTGCTTGAGCTTCTTTAGGAACAGGGTCTTCACTGTTTGGTGCCCCGCCAAATTTGCCGACACCGTGTAACTCATCTAATAGATTGTCAAATTCGTCATCAGTAATGTCGCCATCATCACTGCTTGGTGGTGCACTTTCTGGGCTTTCTGTACTGGTCGGAGCGGGACCATTTCCTGAACCATGTAACTCATCAAGTAAATTTTCGAATTCTTCTTCAGTTATCTCATCAATACTAGAACTGGCGTCGCCGTCAGTATCGGCGTCAAATAAAATATCATCTGCACTAACTTCAGGTACTGGTTCAGTTTCTGCAACAGGTGCTGAAGCGACTTCTTCAACTACCTCGTCCTCAGATGCTGGTTGACTGAGTTTGTGAAGTGTTTCAAGCAACGCAGGATCAGCAGCTTCAGGCTCTTCACGATTTTGGATACAAGCAAACATCTCATTGATTGTATCCAAAGACTGTAAGATAACATCCATCAATTCGGAAGTTACTTTTCGTTGTCCCTGTCGTAACACATCGAATACGTTTTCCGCACCATGACAAGCGTCTACCAGCTCCGTCATGCCCAAGAATCCAGCTCCACCTTTAACAGTATGGAAGCCACGGAAAATCGCATTAAGAAGTTCTTTATCTTCAGGGTTGTTTTCTAGCTCAACAAGCTGCTCAGATAAAAGCTCTAATATTTCGCCTGCTTCAACAAGAAAGTCCTGCAAGATATCTTCATCGACTTCAAAGCTCATACACACTCTCCAACTAGAAGCCTAAACTAGATAGCAAGTCATCGACTTCGTCTTGACCAGAAACCACGTCGTCTCGTGATTCAGCGTCAATAATTGGACCTTCAGGCCCAGACAATTCATCACTGATAGTCTCTGTTGTTTTTATTTCATTTTCATTCGATTTAGTACCGGCCTGTGTTTCGTCTGCTGAACCAAACACAGTAAGGAGATGAATGAGACTATCTTCTACTTCTCGAACTAATTCAATGACACGGCGGATGACCTGACCAGTTAAGTCTTGATAATCTTGTGCCATGAGCACGTTTGTCATCAAACCTTGTAACTCGTCCGTACGTGTTTTCGAAGTCTGCATAAAGCTATCTAGGTCGTGGCACAGAGATTTGAATTCTCCGAGCTGAATATCTCTACTCATTAAACGATCCCAAGTTGGCTTTATTTGTGCTAGTTCGTCGGCAAGGTTTTGTGCCAACGGTAAGCTCTCTTCGACAGCGTCCATCGTTTTGTTTGCAGCGCTCTCCGTCATTTCCATGACGTAGTTGAGGCGCTGTTTAGCGTCAGGAATGGCCTCCGTTGTGAGGTCTGCAAGGCGAGTATCCAGCTCAAAGTTTTTCAATGACTCATGTAACTGACGAGTAAGCTTGCCAACCTCTGSAAATAATTCGGATTGCTCTTTGTTAGCAGCCTCTAAAATCAGCTGATCCGCTTTTTCTTGTTCACCTTGCTCTAATAGCTCTACAAGTTGTTTAGCTTGCTCGAGTGTAATTTGAGGCGCAGCGTTTACAGACATAGGCCATTTCCCCTTGCTGTTAGCCTAAGCGCTCAAATACTTTTTCAAGCTTGGTTTTAAGTGTACCTGCCGTAAATGGTTTCACGATATAACCATTAACCCCAGCCTGTGCTGCAGCAACGATCTGCTCTTTTTTTGCTTCCGCGGTTACCATAAGCACAGGAATATGTTTCAACTTTGCATCAGCTCGTATTGCTCGCAATAAATCGATCCCTTGCATTCCTGGCATATTCCAATCAGTTACTACAAAGTCAAACTCCTGATTTTGTAGCATCGGAAGTGCTGTACTACCATCATCAGCTTCTTGAACATTTGTAAAGCCTAAATCTCTTAATAGGTTTTTGATTATTCTTCTCATAGTAGAGAAATCATCAACCACGAGAATCTTCATGTTCTTATCCAAAACTTCCTCCAGTGAGGTTCGAACCCAACTATTTTATGTACTCTAATTTATCCAGTCATTGATTTTAGCTTTTAGCTTTATCATTGCCTGACCGTGAATTTGACTTACTCGAGATTCACTGACATCTAAAATGGCGCCAATCTCTTTTAAATTCATTTCATCGTTATAATAAAGCGACAAAACCATGGCATCTCTTTCTGGTAATGATTTTATCGCATTTACTAAAGACTCGTTAAAACGTTCATTTTTAACGTTATTAAACGGTTTGTCTAGCGCAAAATCGCTATTTGCAGGGGTAATCACATCTTCGTCTACCCCAAGATCCTCAATGCCTATTACTTTGCTTGCATTTACATCATGTAAAATATGATGGTACTCATCTAGAGATATATCAAGTTTTTCAGCGATTTCAGTGTCTTTTGGTTCTCGACCAAGGAGAGATTCGAGCTCAGATATAGTCTCTGAAACCATTCGGCTATTTTTGTGGACAGATCGGGGAGCCCAATCTCCACGACGAATTTCGTCAAGCATCGCACCTCGAATACGTATGCCCGCGAAAGTTTCAAAACTGGCACCTTTACTGGCGTCAAAGTTTTTTGTTGCCTCAATTAACCCTATCATTCCTGATTGGATCAAATCATCAAGTTGCACGCTTGCCGGAAGTCGAGCGATTAGGTGACACGCCACTTTTTTGACAAGTGGAGCATGCCTTTCAACCACCTTATGAATATGGTCAGAAGTTTGATATCCCGCAGCTCTGTTGACCGGAGAAGCCATAATCACCCGTTTACAAGTTGTTCAATAAAAAATTCTAAATGACCAGAAGGCTGATGAGGAATTGGCCACTTAGCCGCTCTCGTAGCTAAGCCTTTAATAGCAACAGCTGCAGGAGAGCTTGGAAATAAATCAACGATAGCCCTTTGTCGACGTGATGACTTACGCATATTTTCATCAAACGGTACTGTCGCGACAAGCTCTAGAGCCACGTCAAGAAAACGATCGGTCACTTTTGATAGTTTAGCAAAAAGTTCCTGACCTTCACGCATGCTACGAACCATATTGGCCACTATTTTAAAGCGGTAAACTCCATGTTCTCGACTTAATACTTTAATTAATGCGTAGGCATCTGTAATGGATGTCGGTTCATCACACACTACCACGAGTACGTCTTGAGCGGCACGAGAAAAACTCAACACCATATCCGAAATTCCGGCTGCAGTGTCAACAATTAACACATCAAATTGTGTATTTAGTTCACTAAAAGCTCTTATTAACCCAGCATGCTCTGCTGGAGTGAGCTCAACCATATTCTGAGACCCTGACGTAGCTGGTACAATTTTTATACCTGCAGGCCCTTCAACTAGAATTTCATCTAGTTCACACTCTCCTGATAAGACATGTGATAAATTCTTTTCGACTCTTAGACCTAGCATCACATCACAGTTTGCCAAGCCTAAGTCCGCATCTAAAACAAGAACACGCTGTCCTTGCTGACCCATAGCAATAGCGGTATTGAGCGAAACATTGGTTTTTCCCACTCCCCCTTTGCCGCCGGTCACGGCTATGACTTTTACACCCTGGTTGCTACTTTGACTCATTCTACGCAGGCCACTTGCTTGATCTAAAACTGTGTTAATCATACATTCCTACTGACTCTGACGCTACAGGTACACGCCGAGAGTGCTGTGCTTTTATTCTTTTTAAATACAGTTGCTCAGCCTTTTTTACTAGCTTTTGAGCATTTGCTACACGAATGTCCTCTGGCACTCGCTGACCGTTGGTAAGATACCCTATTGGCAAGCGATTTTGAATCGCTATGCTAATAATCTCACCTAAACTTAGACTTTCATCAAGTTTTGTGAAAATACAGCCACTTAAATTTACTTTTTGGAAGTGTCTTACCGTTTCTTGCAACACGTTCATTTGTGATGTCGCACTTAACACTAAATAACTTCTAATATCAACTCTTGCGCTACGCATAAGTGTATTTAACTGTTCAGTTAAGCGCAAATCTCTTTGACTCATTCCTGCCGTGTCTATTAATACTAGACGCTTATTGCGTAAATGATAGAGCACTTCTGCAAGTTCATTTGCATCTTTTACTTGCTTAACTGGACAGCCGATGATTCTACCATAGGTTGCTAGTTGCTCGTAAGCGCCAATTCTGTAGGTATCTGTTGTAATAAGTGCAACTTTATCTGCACCGTATTTTTGGGCGCCCAATGCTGCAAGTTTTGCCACTGTCGTTGTCTTACCTACACCAGTCGGGCCAACCATTGCAAAAACGCCACCTTGACGCAAAATATCATTGTTGGTGGTGTGCATCTGATTTATGACCATATTTAGGAGTGCGCTCCACGCCTCTTTTCTTGATACATCATCTGGAATGAAGCATGCCATTTGTTCAGCAACTTCTTTATCAATCCCCATCCCCTCCAGACGGTCTACAAGACAAGCTCGTGTCGGATCGCGACGCGCCATTTCTTGTTTCATTAGCCCAGATACCTGATGCTCTAGCAGCTGGCGAATTGAGTTCATCTCTTCGCGCATTGCACTCATTTCATCTTTTTTGCTATGAACCTCAGTTAAATCATCACCAAAGCCATTATCGAGGTCATCAGATTCTCCCCACGGCTTCGATTGCTCTGTGGCTTCATCTTCAAAGTCAAAAGATTGACGATGAGTTTGTGGCGCTGACCTGTAAGTAGGCTTCGCCTCTGGTTGCATCTTGCGTTGGTTGCCTAGCATCTGTTCTGTGTCAATGCCTGACTGCGAGAACATAGAGGCAAGCTCTGGTGAGCGAGGACGTGGAGCTTGACGCTCCAAAAGCGCCTCTAAGCTGTCAGCTACCTGAGCCTGCTTAGCTGGTTGTGCTTGACGAGGCTCTGGTCGCACAAAACGCGTTTGTGTTTCTTTTGGTGCACTAGCTCGGCCAGTTGTAGGTTGTTGCACCGGTGCAGCTGTGCGGTCATTATCAATTGCAGCAACAATTTCAACACCATCAGCCAGCTTTTTGTTAGACATGATGACAGCATCTGCGCCAAGCTCTTCTTTAACTTCATTTAAAGCCGTACGCATATCTTTTGCAAAGAAACGTTTAATTTTCATGTTACAGCCCCTTTATCCTCTATTGTCCTACCGAGCTTACTATCTTGATTTGTCTCTCTTCAGGCACTTCTTGATACGACATCACTCGTAAACCTGGGATAGTGTGTTTAACAAACCTAGACAATACACTTCTTAACATACCTGAGGTTAATAAGATGGACGGCTCACCTAGCATTTCTTGGTTATGATGTGCTTCTTTTAATGACTCTTGAAGCCTCTCTGCCAAGCCAGGTTCTATGCCTGCCCCCTCATCACCTGCGTTCTGAAGTGACTGATGCAACATCTGTTCCAACTCAGGTGCCAATGTTATGACAGGGATTTCATCGTCTCCTCCAACAGCATCTTGTACGATTAATCTACGTAGGGAAATTCGCACTGCAGCGGTTAGTACATCAGGGTCTTGACTGCGAGGGCCATACTCGACAAGTGTTTGCACAATTGAGCGCATATCGCGAATAGCAACGCCTTCATTAAGTAAATTTTGTAATACCTTAACCACCGTAGTCAAAGGCAGGATATCGGGTACAAGGCCTTCAACTAAACGAGGGTGACTTTTAGCTAGCATGTCTAAAAGGTTTTGTACTTCTTCATGGCCAAGTAACAATGAAGCATTATTTGTAAGCAGCTGACTGATATGAGTGGCAACTACAGTTGCTGCATCAACAACTGTATAGCCAAGAGAGTGCGCCTCGTCCTTCTGATCTGGCTTAATCCATACAGCATCCAATCCAAATGCTGGGTCTTTGGTTTCTATGCCCTTAATTGGGCCAAATACTTGCCCTGGATTAATCGCCAATTCGTCACCATGTTTTAGCTCCCCAGTGCCAGAGCCCACTCCCATCAGAGTAATATTATAAGCATTAGGGTCTAATTCTAGGTTATCGCGAATATGTACTGGTGGTACTAAAAAGCCCAATTCTTGCGAGAGCTTCTTACGAACTCCTTTGATCCGACTTAACAACTCACCACCTTGTGCCTGATCAACTAGCGGGATCAAGCGGTAACCAACTTCTAGACCTATTACATCGACAGGTTGAACATCGTCCCAGCCAAGCTCTTTTTGCTCTTGCTGCTGCCCACCGTTTGCCGAAGAACCTTTCGCCGATTGTTCTGCCTTTTCAATTTCGGCTTTTTTCTTCTGCTGGCTGGTGTAGTAAGCGATGTAACCCAACAAAGCCCCTAAACCCAAAAAAGCAACGTGAGGCATGCCTGGAACCAGACCCATCGTAATTAAAATACCAGAAGCAATCGATAGTGATTTTTCATTACCAAGCTGACTCTTAAACTGATCGCCCATGTTGTGCGATTCATTTTGACGGGTAACAACTATCGCGGTACCAATAGACAATAATAATGAAGGGATTTGTGCGACCAGGCCGTCCCCGATAGTTAGCATGGTATACACTTCCATCGCACGACCAAAGCTTAAGTCATGTTGGATCATGCCAACAAAAAGACCACCAATAATATTAATTGCTAAGATCACTATGCCAGCAATCGCATCACCTTTAACAAACTTACTGGCACCATCCATCGAGCCATAAAAGTCAGCTTCACGTGTCACTTCATCACGGCGAGTTCTTGCTTCGTCGGCAGAAATAAACCCTGCATTAAGGTCAGCATCAATCGCCATTTGTTTACCAGGCATTGCGTCAAGTGTAAAACGTGCGGATACTTCAGAAATACGGCCTGCACCTTTGGTAATAACGACAAAATTAATGATGATGAGAATAAGGAATACAACCAGACCAACGGCATAGTTACCACCAATAACCACACTACCAAATGCCTCAATTACTTTACCTGCGGCATCACCACCATTGTGCCCTTCAAGAAGCACCACTCGGGTACTTGCAACATTTAATGCTAAGCGCATTATTGTGGCTATCAATAGTACTGCTGGAAACATACCAAACTCTAATGGCTTCATGGTGTAAACCGTCACCAGGAGCACCACCAGCGCGAGTGCTATGTTAAAAGAAAATAAAATATCGAGTAAAAAAGGTGGTAAAGGTAAAATAACCATACCCAACGCAGCTAATACCAACAGAGGTGTCCCCACCCCCTTAGCGTATTCTTTTTTATCTCGATTGAGTTGCTGTAAAACTGCTTTAAATTCCATAACTTAACACATGCAAAAATTTGACACAGATAAATCAATGCAATATGTATTCCAGCTTGAAATCAAGATTAACTAGTGCTTAAGTTCATTAGGTATTGGTAGGTTTTTGCTTAAGGCAGTTGGCCGTTTGCCTTTGCCTTTTTGAAAACGGTTAAGTTGAAAAACGTAAGCTAGCACTTGAGCAACTGCTGTAAATAATTGCTCTGGAATTTGATCTCCGATCTCTGTTGTATGATAAAGAGAACGAGTCAATGCTGGAGATTCAACGATGGGTACATCTCGGCCAATTGCAATCTTTCTTATCTGCATCGCCAATTCATCAACCCCTTTTGCCAGAACAATAGGCGCTCCAGCCCGCTCAGTATCGTATTTTAGCGCGACAGAATAGTGAGTTGGGTTTGTTACTACAACATCTGCATCTGGCACATCCTGCATCATCCGCCGCTGCGACATTTCTCTTTGAGTACGGCGGATCCGAGCTTTTATTTGCGGATCACCTTCGGCGTTCTTATATTCATCCTTCACCTCTTGTAAGGTCATTTTTAGTTGTTTGTGATGATTATAACTTTGGTAAGGGGCATCAATCGCGGAGATCACTATCATAGTGCAGCTCAGAGCTAAAAACATCCACGCGATAATCTCTAGCGCATGCTCAATACTTGAGGGGATCTGCTCTATACTCAAATGCAATATTTCATAAAAATATATTTTAATCAATAAGATAGCAAAGCCGGCAACGAGTACAAACTTTAGTATTGATTTTAACAACTCTATTGCAGCTTGAGGCCCAAGCATGCGTTTAATGCCTTTCATTGGTGACATTTTACTGGCTTTTGGTGCTGCTGCCTCCCATGAGAAATTAAACCCACCAAGCAACGTATTCCCCACTATTCCAGCAATAGCGATAATAAAAACGAACATAGCCATCGGAAAGAGTAATTCATCAGCAACATCTGCCCAAACCGCAAACATTTTTGTCGTATCGTACGTTTCATTGCGATTTAACGATAGCATCCGGCCCATCACGTTGTAGAGCGCTTTGCCAATCCCAGGTCCATACAGCAACAATGCTATTGCAGAAAATAACAAGACAAATGTCGTCCCGAGCTCTTTTGAACGCGCCACTTGTCCTTTTTTTCTTGCCTCACTAATTTTTTTTGCTGTGGGCTCTTCGGTGCGCTCTTGACCTGAATCTTCTGCCATCTTTTACTTACACCTCTATACCGTACAACCGATAAGGTTACACATTAGCTCTGTCATTTTTAGCCACTGAAATTCAAATTGTGCTAAAAAATTGCCTAAAGTAGCCCAAATAATCGTTAAACCGGCCACAAGTGTAAACGCAAAGCCGACTGAGAATATATTCATTTGCGGAGCTGCTCGGGTCATAATCCCAAACGAGATGTTGATAACCAACATAGCGGTTAGCGGAGCCAAGGATAATGCAAGCGCAGTTGAAAACATCCACCCTCCCCAGTTGACAATAAGCCAAAAGTTATCAACTTTCCACCAATTACCAGCAATGGGGAAGCTCTCAAAGCTGTATACAACCATCTGGATCATCATGAGATGTCCGTTGTAAACAAAAAACAGCAGTGTTGCTAAGATTAGATAAAACTGACTGACCGCAGGTACGCTTAATCCATTGGCGGGGTCGACAACTGACGCAAAACCAAGGCCCGTTTGCATCGCCAATATCTGGCCGGCAATAATGAAAGTATTTAACAATAGTAGTGACCCAAATCCTATCGCAATACCTGTTATCATTTCCTGAATAACAACAAAAATCATAGAAAATGAAAATAAGTCGGTAAATTCCGATTTGGGTAAAGCGGGAACGACTGCAAATGTAATAACAACGGCAAGCGCAAACTTGATCCGCGCGGGAATACTTTGTGCTCCCAACCCTGCCATTACCATGATCATCGAGCTTATACGCACCAGCGGCAGCAAAAAGTCGCTCAACCACTGCATGATCACTGCAAAGGTAAACTCCATGATTAACCCGCTATTTCAGGGATTCGCATCACGAGTAGGTTAAAGTAGTCCATCAGGACTTGAGTTATCCAATGACCTCCAGCAATTAGTGCCATAATTGTGATAATAAGCCTTGGCAAAAAGCTGAGCGTTTGCTCATTGATTGACGTCGCCGCTTGAAACACCGCAACCACTAGTCCAATTAAAAGCCCAGGTATCACTATAGCAGACACTAACTTTATTACGATAAACAGCGCATCACTCAAAATATCAACGAAAACTTCTGGTTCCACGTTACACCCCCAGCCCGAAGCTTCGCGCGAGCGTACCCATCACTAAGCCCCACCCATCTACCAATACAAATAACATAATTTTAAATGGCAAAGAGACAATCATAGGTGAAAGCATCATCATACCCATGGCCATTAATACACTCGCGACCACCAGGTCGACAATCAAAAATGGAATAAAGAACATAAAGCCAATAATAAAGGCAGTTTGTAGCTCAGAGGTAACAAAAGCGGGGATTATCACAATAAACGGGGTGTCTTCTGGACTATCTAATTTGTCATAGCCGGCAATTTTTGCAAATGTCTCTAAATCTTTTATCCGTGTTTGCGACAACATAAAGGCTTTCATTGGCTCTTTTGCCCGCTCTAACGCCTGTATAGATGTGATTTCTTCTTTAATATAAGGCTGAACGGCCTGATCATTAATTTGTGAGAAAATTGGCGCCATAATAAATAATGTCAAAAACAAGGTTAACCCTAGAAGGATTTGATTAGAAGGAGACTGTTGAAGACCAATAGCTTGTCTTAAAATTGCTAACACAACGATAATACGCGTAAAGGAAGTCATCATAATAACAGCCGCAGGAATAAAACTTAACGCTGTCATTATTGCTAATACTTGTAGCGTGACAGAATACTCCTGAGAGCCATCGGGATTGGTCGTAACGTTTATCGCTTCGATGCCTTCGGCGCCAACAGTGCCAGAGAAAATAAGTAAGCAGAGTATCAGCAATCTAATCATGATTTGTCTTATTGTTGTTATTTTCAGCGCGACCTTTTCCTGCCAAGAATTTCTGTAACTCATTGGCAAAAGGCGTTCGATTAATATCATCAAGTGGTGTTTCTAATTGATAGAGATAATTGATATTGTTCGGCGTCACTCCAAGCAGGTGGTGTTTATTGTCCAGTTCAATAACTAACAACCTCTCCTTGGTGCCAAGCGAAACACTACGGATCACTTTGAAATCTTTTTGGTTGACCATATTTGGATTCAAGCGCTTTAAGATGAAAGCGAGCCCTAACACCAGTCCAATGACCAGTATTAGTGACAGTCCCATAGAAAGTAGCTCAGCACTTAACCCAGAGGCTGCTGACCCAACTGGCGTTACCGTCGCGACAGATGATGGTGCCGCGTTAGCGGTTGTTGTAACCGCTAAACTAAATAAACTCAAGTACCCACCTATTTGCATCAGCGTAGCTTTTTAATACGCTCAACTTGGCTTATTACGTCGGTTAAACGAATACCAAATTTATCATTCACAACTACAACCTCGCCATGTGCAATGAGTGTTCCGTTAACTAGCACATCTAGCGGCTCACCTGCGACACGATCCAGCTCCACAACAGAGCCTTGGTTTAGCTGTAAAAGGTTTCGTATGTTTATTTTTGAACGACCTACTTCCATTGAAATAGTGACTGGAATGTCTAGGATCGTGTCAAGTTTCCGTTTTTCATCTGACGATAAGGCAGTGCCAGAGTCTTTCAGCTCATCTAATTCAGCAACTTCTGGCTCGCCATCGTTGTCAGAGCCTTCTGCTTCAGCTAATGCTGCAGCCCATTCGTCCATAGTATCTTGATCATCGCTCATTGATTACTACCTGATTAAATTTATTTTTACCCACAACTGGCGCCTCATGATAACAATCACCCAGAGACTACCAGTCTAAATCAACACCTTCTGATAGGTGCAAATCCTCTTCAAGCTCAGCAAGCTCTGCGTCTGAATCCAGCTTTTTACCACCTTTGGTAAATACATGAAGTTCAGATTTAACAGACTCTGGGCGCTTAATTTTTTCACTGATCTGCAATGCAACGTTATCGCGAGACCGTCCCATTTTAGCTCTAAAGGTCGGCAACTCTTCAACAAATACCGTTACATGTTCAGGCATTTCAACTGGAATAACATCCCCGGCCTGTAACTTCATTATCTGCTCTAATGACAAATCTACTTCGAGCAATTGTGATGAAATTTCTACTTCCACGTCCATTATCTCATCGCGTAGTGCCTTACTCCAGCGCAAGTCTGTATCTTCGGTATCAGATTGTACACCAGCGTCAAGCAACTCACGGATAGGTTCAAGCATTGAGTACGGGAGTGAAATGTGAAAATCGCCGCCACCGCCATCTAATTCAATATGAAATGAGCTGATAACAACAACTTCTGTCGGCGATACGATGTTCGCCATCGCTGGATTCACCTCCGAGTCTAAGTACTCAAAAGACACATCCATCACGGGTGCCCAAGCTTCTTTATAGTCTTCAAAGATGATTTTTAGTAGCATTTGAACGATACGTCGTTCTGTCGGCGTAAACTCCCGTCCCTCAATCTTGGCATGATAGCGGCCATCTCCCCCGAAGAAATTGTCTACCAAAATAAATACTAATCGTGCTTCCATGGTAATTAGGCCAGTCCCTTTTAATGGCCTGAACCTCACCATGTTTAGACTAGTAGGTACAAACAAGGTATGAATATACTCGCCAAACTTGAGCATCTGCACGCCGTTAATAGACACTTCAGCGGTACGTCGCATCATGTTAAAAAGGCTGATCCGCATGTGGCGTGCAAAACGTTCGTTAACGATCTCAAGTGTCGGCATGCGCCCACGCACAATCCTATCTTGAGATGAAAAGTCGTATTGTAAGGCGCCGGCACCATCACCGTCTTCACCATCTGCGATTTCGTCTTCTTCGACTTCATCTACACCATGGAGTAGCGCATCAATTTCGTCTTGGGATAATAAGTCGCTCACAAATACTACCTTATTGCATTACAAAGCCGGTAAATAACACGCGCTCAATCACTTTACTACCTTCAACCCCTTCCATTGCTGCTTGCACTTTGTCAAGTGCAGTCAACCTTAGCGTTTCCTTGCCAGCACTGGTGCTTAACTCATCAGCGGTTGTCGTTGAGAACACACTAAGCAGTGTCCCCTCAATCAGTGGGATATGTTTTTTGGCAACTTCTTCGTTGACATCTCCACGCACCAATAGCTGCACTTTTATTTGCACAATCCTATCGCGGCTTGCCCCGGGTACATTGAAAACAAAAGGTCTTGGCATCGCGACATACAACGCACTACCAATTTGCGCTGAGTTGCCTTGCTCCGCTTTCACTTCACTTGCTGTTGTTTCTTCAGCGAGCGTTTCCTCTGGCGCATCTGAGCCTGAAAATAGGAAAAATCCGGCAACACCACCGAGCACTAAAACGGCAGCCGCAATAATAATAATCAGTTTCTTCTTCGAGCCACCTGTTTCTTCTATTTCTAAGTCAGTTTCTTCAGCCATAGCAAACCCTTATATTCTTTTGTAACTACAATAATAGCAGGTGTTAGGCATAGTAATCTATTGCAGAATCAGTATTTCTCTGCGGTGAAGCTTGTACATTTTGTGCTGTGTCATCACTACTACCATGTCCAGCTTGTCTACCAGCACTACCCGAATTTCCTTCAGCATCACCATCGCTCTGCCCTTGTTGCTGATGAGATATTTGGCTATCTCCTAACTCAATCCCTTGTTCTGCAAGCATTTCTCTCAATCTGGGCAAGGACTGCTCTAGTAACTCTTTTGCCTGTTGATTTTGCACAACGATATTCACTTGAGCTTGCTCTGCATCACTTTTTATTCGTATCTGCATTGCCCCCAACTCAGGAGGATCAAGTCTGATCTCAGCCTCTTTATTGTTTAGGTTCAACATCATACCAACTCGCTGATGCAGCTCCTTGACGGCATCTTGACGCGCAATGTTGATTGCCTGTTGAAGGTTAGCATCAGTTGCAGGTTTTGTCTGTGCTGTTGATTGGTTTGAAGACTGTGTTTGTTGAACTTGCTGAACTTCTTTTAAGGTTTGGTTTAAAGAGGAATTATCCTGCTGTGGTGTTTGAACAGGGCTTGTTTCTTGCTTTAGTGCTGCTTGCGTAGTTGCGGCGAAAGGCTGACGTTCAGATTTGAGCGCTTCCTTATTTGAATGCGCTTCAACTTGCGCTGAACGACTTAACTCTTTTTCTGCTAGCTTTTCGATAACTTGCTTATCGGTATTTTGTTTTTCTACGTTCTGTTTTTCAAGTACGCTGCTTTCAACATCTTGTAACTTTTGATTCTCACGATTTTGATCTACATTCTGTTTTACCGAGGTAGGGATATCTTTCCCCTCTTTAAGGGGCGTCGTTATTACCTTTTCCTTAGTAAGTTGTGTCTCAGAAGTCACAATATCATTAACTGATGTTTTCCCCTCTGACGTCACATTCTCAGAGTTTAGCGACTGAACAAGAGGTTTGAGCTGTTCTGGCGTCGTTACGCCAGAGCGGTTTCCTAGGAGCTGTGCTATTACTTTTTGAACACCTGGAGAAGCATCATAAACATCCAATTTACCATCAATTACCGCTTTTAATTGTTGTTGTTCTTGATGGGTCAACTTTGCAATTATCTGAACTTGTTGTTCACCACCTTTTGCTGCACTTTTCTTGGTATCTATAGCTACTGTAGCATTCGATTCAGTAGCTGACTCTTTCAACTTCGCTTTACTCTGCTTTTCATCAGCAAGCAAGTCATCATCAGACGTGGTAGATTGAGTGCTTTGTACTTTTAAAACGGCTTCATCGGTACTATTTTTCAGTCCTATTGCCGCTTTACTCCCTAAGTCTGCATCATCAACTTTATTGTTTTGTAACGCGCTCTCTACCCCTTTAGTCGCAATGGCAGTTGCTACAGTTGACTTCTCAAGTTGATCCTCAGCATGTTTCTCAGGCTGGCTTTGCATTGGCAGCTTGTCCATACTTTGAGCTTTTGGATCTGTTCTTTGCTCTTTGCCAGTCGAAATGAGCGTACCATCTATGGCTGAAACAGGTTTAGTTTGCTCCTTTTGTCCCTGCACCTCTGCGTCTTCTGTCAATTTTGCACCAGAAATACCATTAGACTCTTTCTCTAGCGCTTCTTTGACAGATTGCGCTACTAAACTTGGATGCTGCAATGAAGTATCTTGCTTCTTTGATGCACTGATTTGTGTGTATAAATCATTATCTGGTAAATCAGGTAACACTTCGCCTGACATCTCTGAAGGTATACTATCGCCTTGATACTGAGATAGCACAGCACCTTCTCCCCCCTTTTCTTTTACTGATGGTGTAACATTTTGTTCAGACTCAGCTAATTCCTTAGTGACACCAGACCCCAAGTCTGATAAAGCATCTGAATCGACTTGATCTTGAGCAGACTTATCGCCTTGATGAGTTAGCTCAGCCATCAATACGCGAAACCCAGTTTCACCCTCTTGGCTATTAGCGTCCTGCTCTGAGGCTTTACCTTTAACCTCAACTTCTTGACTGCCTCGTTGCAGCATAGATGCAAGCATTACATTCATTATTAAGCTACCTCAAAAAGTGGCAATATACTGCCGTTGTAATTAACGCTAACACGCCTAAAAGCCGCATTATTAAGCATTCACTACATAAATTTGAAAACGTTTTAACTACTTTGCATATTTCGAGCCAACCTACCAAGAGCGTGCTCTTCGAACAAATTGGTTGGTGGCAAACTCATCCAGCATTCTTTGCTCTGCTTTGGCTAATTTTTGCTGCTGTGCCAACGCTTGTTTCTCTATTAGCTTTTCAATGGCTTTGGTTTTCGCTTGTTGCGCTAACCACAATTTACGGCGCTGCTCAACGACTTGTTTAGCAGTATTCACGGTTTTCGCCTGCTGATCTATCGCCTGTTCAATCTTATTAATAAAGTTATGATATTGATTGAAACCACCACTCGTTAAACCAACCTTTGCCTTATTGTGAAGCTGCATACTGTACTCCATCCGAAAATCGTTGAGCCCAGATAATCTTTGTTGGTTGGTAGTAAGATGTTGCTGTGCTTGCACAAAGTTTGCGCGCAAGTTATCTTCTTTGTCTTTTTCTAATTTCAGCAGTAGGTCTAATTTATTGTTTGCCATTATGCTTGTCCCAGAAGCTGCGCAAGGTTTTGTAGACACTCATCATAGTTGATAACGTCTTTCATTCCTTGCTGTAAGAAATTATTGACCGCAGGCATCATGTTTATCGCCTGATCTAACATTTGGTCACTACCTTTTTGGTAGGCACCAAGTGTGATCATATCTTTGTTCTGCTGATACATGGAGTAGACTTGCTTTAGCACTCTAGCTTGCTGCATATGCGCTTCAGATACAACTTGTGGCATAACACGGCTAATGGACTTTTCAATATCAATTGCTGGGTAATGCCCACTATCCGCAAGTTCTCTCGAAAGTACTATATGACCATCTAATATCGCACGAGCAGCATCCGCGATTGGGTCTTGCATATCATCGCCTTCACTCAATACCGTGAAAAATGCGGTAATTGAGCCTTGTCCTTCACCGCCATTACCCGCTCGCTCAACCAATGCGGGTAGTTTTGCAAACACCGAGGGGGGGTAACCCTTTGTGGCTGGCGGCTCACCTACCGCGAGTGCAATTTCCCGCTGCGCCATGGCATAACGCGTTACAGAGTCTAATAGTAGTAAGACATTTAGGCCTTGATCGCGAAAATACTCAGCGATTGTCACTGCGCTTTCACAGCCTTTAAGGCGCATTAAAGGTGAAGCATCCGCCGGTGCGGCAACCACCACAGAACGTCGCCGCCCCTCTACGCCAAGTATTTCATCAATAAACTCTTTAACTTCCCGCCCACGTTCTCCTACAAGGCCAACAACGATAACATCAGCTTCACTGCCTCGGGTCATCATGCCAAGCAATACTGACTTACCTACACCACTACCTGCAAACAAACCCATACGTTGACCTTGCCCAACAGTGACAATAGAATTTATGGCTCGTACCCCTACGTCCATTGGGGAGTCGATCGGTCTTCTAGCAAGTGGGTTTATCGGCGCCGCTGCAAATTTCAAGTGCTGCTGGGCATCTATGGCACCGAGGCCATCAAGAGGGCGGCCTAAGCCATCAACAACACGGCCAAGTAGCTCCATACCGACAGGCAGACCTGAATCTTTCACTTTGGGAATAACGCGGGCGCCAGGAAGCACACCAGTAATATGATCGTTAGGCATCAAATAAAGCGTATCTTGATTAAAGCCTATCACTTCAGCGTCAATGAAGCCGCCGAGTGTTTCAATTTTGCACTGACTGCCAATAGGTGCATTCAGTCCTCTTGCTTCCAGCGTTAACCCAACCACTCGAGTCAGGCTACCTGCAACGGCCACGCCATAAGGCTTTACAAACTTTTTGTATTTACTGATCCGCTCGCTCAAAGCAGCTGATGTAGACATTTCGTAGTTACCTATTTAGATGCTCCCCTCAAATGTTTACGAACAACAGGCAATGAGGGCAAGTTCTTATTTACGGGTTTATACCACTGTCTAGCAAAAATGATTCCAATACTTCACTGATGCGGTTTTTCAGTGTCATATCAATTGATGATTGTGGTGTTTTGACCTCACATCCCCCTCTATCTAGAGTTGGTTCAGGGATCAGCTGCCAATGCTGTGATTCGATGTGTTCCGCACCATACATAGATTGTACTAACTCGAGATCTTCTGGATGCAGATGTATTCGCACCGTTTGCTCTTTAACTGGTAGCGCATCCATTGCTTTTTTCAATGCGTTCAAAATAAGCTCAGGGCTGGTTTTCAGTTCTTTAAAAATGACTTGCTCTGCCAATAAATTGACAAGATATACCAGTTGCTTTTCACACTCATCATCAACACGTGTAAGTGGCGATTGCATCTCGTCTAATAAGCTTGAAAGTGCTTTCATGCGTTCTTCGATAATTGGTTGTGCTTCTTCGATGCCCTTCTCTTTCCCTATCTCAACGCCTTCTTTATAGCCAGCTTCTTTACCTTCTGATACGCCTTTTTCAAAGCCCTCAATATAACCTTGCTCATGACCTTGTTTGATACCTTCGTCATAAGCATCTTGGCGAATTTGTTCAAGCTCTTCGAGTGTTAGCGTCGGAAATTCAGGCTCTTGTGGCTCAGGCTCTTCGTGAACTTGTTTCTTACTATAGAGCTCCTCCAACGGCGTGCCAAACGCAGTCGATCGCCCTCTAAATTTCTCTGGTTTATCAGACACATCTGGTATTGGCCAGTTTTCTAGCAATTCATCTAATGCTTCGGTACTGACAGGGCGACCTTTATACAGCTTTTTATCGACCATGGTTTACAAGAACTCCTCACCACCACCACCACCAAGCATGATTTCGCCTGAATCGGCCAAACGTCTCGCGGTAGCAAGAATTTCTTTTTGTGCTGCTTCAACTTCACTTATCCTGACAGGCGGCATAGCTTCTAAGTCATCTTGCATCATTTCAGCTGCGCGCTTGGACATATTTTTCAATATCTTATCTTTCAGTGAGTCATCAGCGCCTTTAATCGCTTTCATCAGTACATCTTGCTGTACTTCACGCAAAATTGCTTGGATCCCTCGGTCTTCTACATCCATTAAATTCTCAAACACAAACATTAAATCTTGGATTTGTTGTGACATCTCTTCATCATGTTCGCGTATAGAATCCATCAGCTGGCCTTCAACGTTAGTATCAAGATAGTTCATGATATCAGCGGCCGCTTTTAAGCCACCCATTTTCGCAGCTTGCGCGCCAGCTTGGCCGGCAAATTGTTTTTCCATAATTTCGTTCAGCTCTTGTAACGCCGCAGGCTGAACTTCTTCTAAGTTGGCGATTCTCATCGTTAAGTCTAAGCGCACTTTCTCGGGGAACTGAGACAATATTTCCGCAGACTGCTCCGGCTCTAGGTAAGACAAAACAATGGTTTGGATCTGCGGGTGTTCATTACGAATGATATTTGCAACTTGCTTAGAGTCCATCCATTTTAATGAATCCAAGCCTTTTGCCCCTGAACCCATTACTATTTGATCTATTAAGCTTGCCGCTTTATCTTCGCCAAGCGCTGCAGTCAGTGCTTTTTTGATAAAGTCTTCAGATTGGAAGCCTATGGTACTAAAGCTTTGTATTTGCTCAATAAACAAGTTATGCACTGCCGCAATTTTAGCTTGTGATAAGTCATCCATAGATGCCATCGCCATTCCCACCTTTTGTACCTGTTTTGGTTCTAGGTGTTTTAAAATTTGAGCTGCATCTTCTTCTGTCAAACTAAGCAGTAAGATGGCGGCTTTATCAACGCCATCTAATTTTTCAACGTCAAAGGCCGCGGGTAATTGTTTTTGTTCTTCATCAGTCATCTTCGGTTAACCACGCTTTCACAACTTGTGATGAGAGTTCAGGTTCATTCGCAACAAGGGCACGTACAGCTTTTAGTAGGTCCTCATCACCATGTAAGTCTGGCAATTGTAATCTACCGTCTGATGAGAAGCCAACTGCTGACTCGTCGAAATCGTTATTTAGCATATCTAACGTGCTATCACCTAGGTCAACACCGCTGGTTAAAGCATCTTCATCAAAATCTTCTAGTGTATCATCTGGGTAAATTAGACGTTTAAGCATAGGTCGTACCACTGCTAAGATTAGCACAATGATAACTAACGTTCCCGCAACTAAGCGAATGGTTTTTTGGAACCAATCTTGTTCCCACAGTGGTAACTCTTGCATTTCCATCAAATCTTCGCGAACGAATGGTACAGTAACCACTTCTAGTGCATCGCCACGCTGCATGTCAAAGCCGACACCGCCTTGAAGCAACCGACGGATATTGTTTAGCTCCTCTTGTGAACGAGGTACCATAGCCATATTACCTTCGGCATCTGGCTTGGGTAGGTAATCAACCGCCACACTCACACTAATCCTGCGAATAACGCCAGTTTGTTGACGCTTATGACTAATAGTCGTATCTAGTTCGTAGTTGCGGGTCGCTTCTTTTTGAATACTGCTAGGCGTAGTACCATTACCATTTCCCCCTTGACCTGCAACTTCAGGGATATTTGAGTTGACTGGAGGTTGGTTCGTCAGAGCACCTGGGATCCCAACTGACAGACCGCCAATATTGTTTTCTTCGTAAGTTGTTTCACTTCTTACTGCTGGTAAATCAGGGTTGTACCGCTTTTGTGTTTCTTCAACTGCACTAAAGTCCATCGTGAGATCAACTTGGGCTGTAAAATTGCCAAGACCCACTGTTGGGATCAGTATACTGTCTATCTTTTCTAGGTACTCTTGCTCTCGCTTACGTTCAATTTCGTACTCTTTTCTCGAGCGAGCAGCAAGCGAGTCTTGCGAACCTGAGTTTAGCAAGCGTCCATTTTGGTCAGTCACCGTTACCCGTGATGGCTCAAGCCCCTGTACCGCTGATGCCACGATATCTACGATGGAATCAACCTCCTCCCCTCCTAAGGTTCTACCACGCTTTAGCGTGATCACCACTGTCGCGGATGGCTTCTTCTCACGACGGGCAAAGACGTTCTCCTTTGGAATAGCTAACAGTACTTTTGCACGATTTACATCTTGCAGCTCTTCAATCGTTCTTGCCAGCTGCTGTTCACGACTATGCTTTAGCCGCTCTCTTTCCAGACGCTGGCTAACACCAAAACCCATATCCTGCATTAAAATATCAGTACCTGAGCTTGGGGATTGGGTAAAGCCATCACGTGCCATACGCAGCTTAACATCTTGATAATCTGAATCAGCAACTAAAATGGTATTACCGTCTAGCTGGTACTCAATTTTTTGTTGATCAAGGAAGTCTAACGTCTCGACTAGCTCTTCCGTGGGATATTTACCTAGCGGACGCATGTCTGGCTGGCGGGCCCAAATAATGATAAAGATGGCAATTGCTAAGCAAATAGCTAACGCAATAACCAGAGTAACCTGGCGCAACATATCGACACCGCTTAGCGCACTGAAGTAGCCAGACTTTTGCTCTTGTTGCTCATCCGAGCCGCTGTCGTTGTTCAGCGCTGCGTCGGAAAGTGTAAGATCTGTTGATTGATTAGTAGCCACGATTACTCTCCACAGTCACTTTATTAAACTGGCATGCTCATGATTTCTTTATAGGCTTCGACAAGCTTATTGCGTACTTGTACCGTTGCCTCAAAAGCGACCGATGATTTTTGTTTTGCGATCATCGCCTCAGCAAGAGAAACGCTACGATCACCCATCTCCACCGCCGTCACTTTTTTCTTTGCATCTTGTTGAAGGCCATGAACAGAATTAAGTGCATCAGAGAGTAAATCTCCAAATTGAGCTGAAGAAGATGCTGCTGTTTTAATTGGTTGCACAGTAGGCTGGGTATTTCTAGTCGCTTCTGCGGCCATCGCCTGCATTTCTTGGAATAGCGCTGATGATTGTACTTTCATGATGCTTTACTCAAAATAACTCTTGTTACCTTGATGAAAGCAGGAAACATGCCAAAATTAAAACACTTTAATTTCAGTTAGTTAAGTTGAAACTTACCCTGTCGAAAAATTGGCAGTCGGAGGAAAAGGAAGGTGCCAGAGAAAAGCAACAGCTTAGTTTAGGCTGATGTTGTATTAGCCTGATGTGTACAAATGAAGGTAAGCTCACATCCGACTTTTAAGCTCACCTTCAAGATATCTGAGCGACTCTTTCACCTAAGCTGGTAACGCAATACCTAGATCTCGCATTTTTGCTAACTTATAGCGCAATGTCCTCGGGCTCATGCCTAACACTTCAGCCACTTCTTTGCGCTTACCATTAAATTTGGCAAGCGTATCCAAAATAATTTGATGCTCTTTGTCCTGTAGCTCATCCTTATAATTGATGATGCCATCATCATTGGGAGCGTCTTCTGTAACGGACTGTGTGAGGCAAGTTTCTGACTCAACCAAAGACATCGGTGAAAAGTTTTCAATAAAAATATCATCTTCTGTGATTTCAAGGCCCTGAAACAATATCAAAGCACGCTGGATGACGTTATCAAGCTCACGCACGTTGCCAGGCCAGCTATGAGAATTTAACTTTTGCTTAGCACTAGTACTTAACTTAGGTGTTGGTTTACCCGCTTTTTGCATATGTCTTGATAGCAAGTGCTCAGCCAATACCGTGATGTCTCCTGCTCTATCTCTAAGCGGCAGCCATTCCAATGGGAAAACATTAAGGCGATAGTATAAATCTTCTCTAAATACCCCATCTTCAACCGCTTCTTTCAAATCTCGGTTACTGGTTGCCAACACCCTAACATCTAGTGTTATGGTTTTTCTACTACCAAGTCGCTCCACTTCCCGCTCTTGTAAAACGCGAAGTAATTTTGCCTGAAGCCCCAAATCCATTTCTGTGATTTCATCCAGTAATATTGTCCCTTTTTGCGCTTGTTCAAACTTACCTGGGCATGCCTGAATTGCACCTGTAAATGCGCCCTTCTCATATCCAAACAGGGTAGCCTCAAGCATATTTTCTGGAATTGCAGCACAATTAATTGCAATAAATGGTTCGTCAGCCCTGTCTGATTTATCATGAATATAACGGGCTAATACCTCTTTACCTGATCCACTCGGCCCAAGCACCATTACACTGGCATCAGACTTTGCTACTTTTGCAGCCAACTCAAGCAGCTTTATACTCTTTGGATCAGCGACGATAGGACCCTCTGTTTCTTTTTCTTTTTCAGGTAAGTAACGACCCACCATATTTAACAACACTTCAGGCGCAAAAGGCTTAGCCATGTAATCAATGGCTCCCAAACGCATCGCTTCAACCGCATCATCAATGGTCGCATAAGCTGTCATCATTAACACTGGCAGCTCAGGGTAGTTAAGCTTTATGGATTTCAACAAATCTAGCCCACTCATTGCACCCATTTGAACATCGCTTACCACCAAAGAAAACGTCTCTTGCTTGAGTAACAATACGGCTTGCTCTGCACTGTTTGCTTCGACACACTCAATGCTTGAAAGCTGTAACGTATCGATGAGCGCTTCTCTTAAGCCGGCATCATCTTCAACAACTAACACTTTATTACTCATAATTCCTCCGCTTTGATCAGTGGTAGTATCAGACTAAACTGTGCACCTAGACCTTTGATATTTTCAGCCCTGACAAACCCTTTGTGTGCATTTGCTACCGAGTTTACAACTGCCAAACCTAATCCTGTTCCTTGCGATTTGGTGGTAAAGAACGGTTCGAACAGCTTATCGACTAGCGCTTCATCTATACCTGGACCATTGTCTGTGACAGAAATACGCACGTGCTCGCCACAGGGCTCACGCTCTGCTTTAAGCTTAATGTGGGCGTCACTGCCAGTAATTTGAATACTGTTATGGATAAGGTTCTGAATAGCGCTCGCCAATGCAGTACGATTACCGAGTATCTCAATATCCGGCTCAGGCAAATCGGCTTCCAACTTAGCGTGATTAAGTTCAACCATAGCGTCAGCACCCGCTTTGACTTCACTTAGTAAATACTGCATAGAGACCCGTTCAACCACTTGTTGTTCGCCACTTTTTGCGAATAACAGCATGTCATTCACCTGATTTTCTAAATCTTTTAATCGTGACATCAATTTGTCATGAAACTTTTCCCGAGATGCTTGTGGTAAGTTTGTAGCGCCTAAATTGGCACCATAGAGCATTGCTGCTGACAATGGCGTTCTAACTTGATGCGCCAAAGAAGCCACCATTTTTCCCAATGCGCTTAGCCTTTGCATGTGAGCAACTCGACTCTGCAGTCGCCGAGTTTCTGTCAGATCAGTCATTAGGATCAGTTGCCCAGGCTCGGGCGCTAATGCTGTTATATCCAGCTTAATTCGGCGACCATCTTTAAGAGAGACCTCATGACCATCATCTTGCTGTGGCCTAAATGAGCGTTGAATAATACTGAACCACTTTTCTCCCTCGAGCGGCTCTCCAAGCATATCCATTGCTATCTGATTTGCTTTGGCAATCATCCCTTGACCATCTAAAACAATCACGCCTGCTGGCATAGTGTCAACCAGATGACCAAGCCAACTTGCTTGTTGTCGTAGATCGCTCAACTCACCCACATATGCTTCTTGAAGTAAGCAAGGGTTATAATGACCAGTAGTTGGTACAAACTGAGGATTAATAACATGTGCTAATGCCATTTTTCCGCTCTCTTAAAAATAAACTCATGTAGAAAAAGCAAAAAGCATTCCAACTTTATAATCCTTTAAAAACATGAAGTTAAAGAAGCATTGTAAAGAACAATTTATTGACACTGTATTTATGTACAGCCACATGTTAGAGTCCTAAAACTCGAACAATAAATAAGCTAAAGGACACTTTCATGAATAGACGATGCAGTTGGGTTGATCAAAGTAAACCCGATTATATTGAATACCACGATAAAGAATGGGGAAAGCCAGTACTCAATGACAAAAGCTTATTCGAGTTTCTGACCTTAGAGTCCGCTCAAGCAGGCCTTAGCTGGTATACCATACTAAAAAAACGTGAGGGTTATCGGCAGGCATTTCATAACTTTGATGTGCAAAAAGTCAGTCAAATGACAGAACAAGATATTGAAAGGTTATTGACGTTTGACGGTATTATTAGAAATCGAGCGAAAATCGCTGCCACCATCAATAATGCTAGGCACTTTATTGAGATCCAACAAGCCTTCGGCAGCTTTGCTCGTTATCAGTGGGGGTTTGTTGACTATCAACCCATTGTAAATAAAATGCGTGATAATCAAGACGCCGTTGCTACTAGCGAAGTCAGCGACAAATTCGCTAAAGACTTAAAAAAGCGGGGATTTAAATTTCTTGGTTCTACAACAGTATACGCGCACATGCAGGCCTGTGGAATGGTAAATGACCACGCAGATGACTGCTTTTGCAAACAGGCTATTATTGATAGTTATGCCTCTTTGGATTTTTCGAAAATAGAGTAAACGCTTAAAGTGGCACTTATTTCAGGACAAGTGGTTCGAAGTTATACCAATTTTCTTAATTAAGTGGTCTATTTTGAGGCGAGAAAATCTTGTCGATAACTCCGCTACCGCGTCCTGCTATCGCTAAGGTACCTACATCCATATAGGCAAGGCAAAAATTTTGCTATTTAGTTGTTCTAAATAAGAAATTTTTAACGCTGTTAGCGTCAGATTTACTCCTTCAAATTGAGCTAGTATTAAGTCAAATTGGTATTAACCATAGCAACTGTTAACTTCGGTGTAATAAGTTAATCGCGATTAAGATTGTACTTTTTCATTTTTTCTACCAATGTGGTGCGGCGAACACCTAAAATTTCCGCTGCACGCGCAACAACATAGTCATAACGTTCAAGCGCTTGCGTGATTAAATCTATCTCTAGTTCAGCTAGGTATTCTTTGAGCTCGATCCCCTCATCCGGCAACAAACCTACGTCTGCCGTTTGCGACGTAAAGTCTTGTACTAACGTATCCTCTTCATCGTCACTAAAGCCTTCGCTGAATAATTCATTAAAAGCATCTTTTTCTAACAATTCTTCTGGATATTCAGGTTCAAATGCTTCGACTTCGATGTAGCGATACTTTTGCGGTAGATCGGTGACATCTACAACTTTATCAGGGAACATAATCACCATACGTTCTACAAGATTCGCAAGCTCCCGAATATTGCCAGGCCAAGCATGTGCTTTTAAACTTTCTACTGCTCTATCTGTAAATTTGACCGAATTACCTGACTGTTCATTCACACGGCGTGTCAGCTCTTTCAGCAGTAGCGTAATATCTTCAGCACGCTCATTAAGTGATGGATTTTCGATTGGAAAAACATTGAGTCGGTAAAATAAATCTTCTCGAAACTTACCTTCTTCAATCATGGTTTCCAAGTTGCGGTGAGTCGCCGCAATAACACGAACATCAGCTTGAATTGGCTTTGTGCCCCCCACCCGCTCATAAGTTCGCTCTTGAAGGACACGTAGCAGTTTAACCTGCATTTGTAGTGGCATATCACCTATTTCATCAAGAAAAAGTGTGCCGCCTTGCGCCAATTCAAAACGCCCTTTTCGTGCTGATATCGCTCCGGTAAACGCCCCTTTTTCATGACCAAATAGTTCGCTTTCCAACAACTCCCCTGGAATCGCACCACAGTTTACTGGCACAAATGGGCCATGAGCACGCTTAGATAAAAGGTGTACATTACGCGCAACTACTTCCTTACCCGTTCCTGACTCGCCTAAAATCAGTACGTTAGCATCTGTTTTTGCCACTTGAGAGATTAAAAAGCGTACATTTTTAACCGCTTCCGTCTCTCCAACTAGGCCGTCGAAACTCTTATTTTGCAGCTTGTTTTCTTTATTCGGCAGCATCCGTAAGTATTGTTGACAGTCATGAAGCAACTGCATGGTGACTTCTTGGCTGAACGGTTCCGTGATGAGGCCAATAACATTGGGTAGTGAAAGCAATGGCCTAAGCGTCTCACCTATCAATAAAAAAGGCACTGCTGGGTGCGATTTGATCAAGGCTTCGTGAGAAGCGTGTTGTAATGCACCTAACACAAAAATCGGCTCTTGGTTTCTATCAATGATACTTGGCGCGTATTGCTCTTCAGCTAGCACGTCATTTGCCTGACCGACAAAGCTAAGCGCTGCGCCTAATCCGATCGCTCTTTTATTGTTGTTATCTAAGATCAAGACCATTGCTTGAGAACCAATCTACTAAAATTTCCAATAGTTAGATTGTAAGAGAGATTAAAGGGGATGCAATACCTAAGTGGCAATTTTTTGACATAAACGCCAAAAAATCGCCACCTGTACTGTTCTATATCAATACTTTGGTATTAATTTACAGTAAACCTAAGACTGATGATGCGGACTGATTTGCTTGGCCTCTCAATGCAATGGAAGCCTGCGATAGAATATCGTTAGCCACTTGATCGCTAACCGCTTGGGCGTAATCCGTGTCTTGGATACGACTTTGGCTTGCAGCTATATTCTCTCGTTGATTGCTTGCCGAGCGAATGGTACTAGAAACCGAATTTTCAAACGCCCCCAACTGCGCGCGCTGGCTGTTTAACTCTTTAGAGACTGTATCAGCAGCGTCAATTGCTGATTGCGCCCCAGCCTGTGTGGAAATATCTACACTGAGAATCGCACTAGCAAAGCCACCGTCGGTCTGCTCTAGACTCTGCGTCGTGTTAGCGTCGGGACCTACCTGGAAACTACGTGATTCACCGTCAAATATTTGTGCTCCACCAAACGTCGTGTTTTCAAACGTTTCTGTTATTTGCGTTTGAAGCTGAGACACTTCTTCTTGCAGTGCTTGGCGGTCGCTGTCTGTCAGCGCCCCATTTCCTGCTTGAATAGACAACTCTCGGATCCTAGAAACTGCGTCATTCACTCCTGACAGAGCAGAATCGGCGGTCTGCGAGTATGAGATACCATCATAAGCATTACGAATAGATTGACTGTACCCATCTTGCTGAGAAGTGAGCCTGTCAATAATTTGTAATGCGGCAGCGTCGTCGGCAGCTGAATTAACCCGCTTGCCCGAAGATAGCTGCTCGTTTAATTTGTTAGCCGTCTGCTCTGTTCGATTAAAAAAAGCAGCACTTTGTGATTGGATTTTCATATCTACCCCCATTCACTATCATTAGTTTTAATCTACGCTATTTTGAGTAAAAAGTCATCATAATCGTTAAATTTCCTGTGATGACTGGCATAAATACTGCAAAATGATTAGAAGTGATATAAAGTATTGAGTAGTAGCTAGTTTATCGTATCAATACAGTGCTTGTAGCAGTTCCAGTATTTGATACTGTAAAGTTTTGATTGCACCTTTAGGTGGACCCCAATGTTTGATAATAAAACCATTTTAATTACCGGCGGCACAGGCTCTTTCGGCAAAAAATACGTAAAAACTCTGCTAGAACGATATAAGCCAAAAAAAATAATCATTTTTTCTCGAGATGAGCTTAAGCAGTTTGAAATGCAGCAAGAGTTTAATCATCGGTGTATGCGATATTTCATCGGGGATGTCAGAGACAAAGATCGATTGCGAAGAGCAATGCAAGGCGTAGATTATGTCATTCATGCCGCAGCCCTAAAGCAAGTCCCTGCGGCGGAATACAACCCAATGGAGTGTATTAAAACCAATATTAATGGGGCTGAAAACGTAATTGAAGCAGCACTGGATAACGAAGTAGAAAAAGTGATAGCCCTTTCTACAGACAAAGCAGCCAATCCTATTAACCTGTATGGTGCAACAAAGCTTGCATCTGATAAGCTATTTGTTGCAGCAAATAACATGGCAGGTGGACACCGAACTAGGTTTTCAGTCGTACGTTATGGTAATGTCGTTTGTTCTAGAGGCTCTGTAGTGCCTGTATTCCAGCGTTTTATCGACGAAAATAAAGGTCATATTCCGATCACTCATAAAGATATGACACGTTTTTGGATTAGCCTGCAACAAGGCGTTGATTTTGTCCTAAAGAACTTTGAACGTATGCTTGGCGGTGAAATTTTTGTACCGAAAATCCCTTCAATTCGTATCGTTGATTTAGCGACCGCAATGGCACCAAACCTACCACAAAAAGTAGTCGGTATTCGCCCTGGAGAAAAGCTCCATGAAGTAATGTGTCCCGAAGATTTAAGCTTTGACACATTTGAGTTTGACGACCATTTCGTTATTGCTCCTGGAATAAAATTCAGTAGCAGAAGTAACGATTTTGACATGAACGCGTTAGGTGAGAAAGGGAAAGCTGTAACGCCTGGATTTGAGTATAACTCATTAACTAATCCGGATTATATGAGCATTGAAGAGATTAAAGCATTTAACGTACAAGCACTGTTATGATCCCATATGGAAAGCAATCAATAGACCAGCTAGATATTGATGCAGTTATCGACGTGCTGCAATCTGACTGGTTGACTCAAGGCCCCAAAGTTCCAGAGTTTGAGCAAAAACTTTGCAGCTATACCGGGGCAAATCGTGCCGTCGCGGTAAACAGTGCAACATCCGCACTTCATATTGCCTGCCTTGCGCTTGGAGTTGGCAACGGTGATATTGTTTGGACCTCACCAAATTCATTTGTAGCCTCATCTAATTGCGCACTCTACTGCGGAGCGAGTGTAGATTTTGTCGATATTGATATTGATACCGGTAACATGAGTATTGAGGCACTCACTAGCAAGTTAGTACACGCCGAGCGACAAAACCAACTCCCTAGGGTGGTTATACCGGTTCATTTTGCTGGCCAGTCATGCGACATGCAGGCTATCAGTAAACTATCTCAGCAATATGGTTTTAAAGTGATCGAGGATGCCTCTCACGCTATCGGCGGCTCCTTTGACGGAAAAAAGATAGGTTCTTGTGAATATTCTGACATCTGTGTATTTAGTTTTCACCCTGTCAAAATAATGACCTCTGCAGAAGGTGGGGCGGCTCTCACGAACAACCCTCAGCTCGCTGATACTATGGCTAAGCTACGCAGTCATGGTATCACTAATAAACCAGAAGAGTTTAGCGAACCAAGTCATGGCGCTTGGTATTATCAACAAAATGTTCTGGGCTTTAACTATCGCATGACTGATTTACATGCCGCACTAGGATGTCAGCAATTAACGAAGGTCGATAGCTTTGTTCAACAGCGTAACAAGATTGCGGCACACTATGACAGCTTGTTTAAAAATAGTGGCATCCAACCGTTACTCGTTACAAATACATCGCGCAGCGCTTACCACCTCTACGTCGTCAAAGCTCCGCTCCATTCACCAGAAGAGCACAAAAAACTCATCCAAAACTTAAGAAAGGCCGGTATCTTTGCACATGTGCACTACATTCCTATTTACTTACAGCCTTTCTACAAGCAGCTTGGATTTAGTGCGGGTTACTGCCCTTCAGCAGAACTGTATTATCGCCAGGCCGTCACTTTACCGCTGTTTCCTGAGCTATCAGAAGAGCAAGTGCAGCACATTGCGGATACTTTAAAAAGCCTTGTTGCAAAGTTAAGCGTTTAGCCTAGTTTAAACGCTTAACTAAATCGACCCCATCCCAAATATGATTAAATTGTAGAGCACTACCAAGTGGTGTTTTACGAAGCGCATGAATGTCCTCAACCATATCTTTAGAAATACCAAAGTAGCCTACAGTTTGAAGTTTTTCATCCTCTGGTAACTGAGCAAGGCTGTCAATATTAGTACTCAAGATAAGTCCATTGCCCTCGTGTGCATCAAGTATTGAAAGGCTGTTAAGTCGCTCAAACTCAAGCATTAGATAACTTGGATGTGATATTGAACGAATTGGCTTTAATGATAAATCCGCCATAAGAAGCATCTGTGTATTTATGTGCCTATTTAACTGATGATTTAACTCAAACTGCGGATGATCATCTGCGCACTTCGCCAAGGCGTCCCAAAAACAGTCTTGAATCGCTGGTTTTGTACATAGCCAATAAATTGCCTTCGGTGAGGAACAGGCCTGCTGATTGAAGCTCTGATAGTCAGTAAAAAATTGTTTGGCTGCAAGTTTTGCATCTTGTTCTGAACTCAGCCTTAGAACAGATATAGAAAACCTGTCAGGGAATGCCAGTTCATTGGCAACTGGCGCTACTTGGTTAATCTGTAATATGGCATCATCTCCCCCCCAGATCACCCGCTTGTCACACCATTTTGATAAAGTAGCGGTTACCTGAGACTGCGAAGCCGGATAGGCAATAAATAAACAGCGACTACCCAGCAAGGCTCCTTTATCAGTATCTACAAAGCGCTGTATCAAACCGACTAGCTCATCAGAGATTGCTCCTCTTCGGCTACTTAATCTCACAATATTTATGTTTCCGACAAGAAAACTTAAGAGCACCGTATAGAGAAAGACCGTGTCGACATTAGCTGGGGTAATGTGAAAAACTTTGTTCTGCCGTAATCTTAGCTGCTCACCGTAGTGGGTTGCGAGATTTTTGATATTACTGCGCCTACACCAAAATGCCAGCGCGACAATTTCAGCACTGGGGCGGTGCTTAAGTATAAAGTCGGAAAACTCTGCAACAGTGTCAATAAGTGACTGCTCGAAGGCAAATAAATTTGATGGCTCTTGTTCAAGTTCACCGACGAGTGTCTGTACTTGTTCATTTAAAAGTGTCACTACACCCCCTAACTTCAGATTGGGCTACTCGGCCTTGAATAGTGAAATACTTTCCTTTACGTCCACATGCGCAATCATCAATACCATGAATAATTGCTAAATCTTCAGTAAGTAGATTGTGCCCTGGATAACTTCTAGCAATAACGGATTGCAGTTGCACCACGCCTGTGGTTTGCGCTGGCAAAGGCCGCAGTGTCACAGGGTCTACTACATTGATATCTGACCAAACGGGAGCATGTAACATGCCATGCTCACACTCAACATAAATGGTTCCTGTTTGCTCTACCATTCCGTAATAATCATGGACTGTGACATTGCCAAAGCAAGCGCTCAACTCCTGCTTAAACGTTTTTTTATCAACTGCTTGCTCAGATATTTTTTTCCACCCACCACCATGCAATAGAAATGCGTCAGAAAACGCCACCTGCTTTTCTAATTGCCTTAGTTGTTGCACTATTCTTTGCCATATTATGAACGTAAAACCATACATAAAAACCGGTTGGCCTGCGTATTTATCCGCAAAGCTCATTATTACCGCGAGATCCAGATCCATATTTTCATCAAGTGCAAAGTGATGATCTCTCCCAAAAAAAGACATACCCTGTATACCCGCAGCTCTGGCAGACATACCAGAGTGAACATCAAGTGCCTTTCTGGAATCAAGAATTAATAGCGGTAATCTTTTTGGCCCAAGCCAATGCTGCATTATTTTTGAGAGTACCTTTGACTGTAAACGGGCAGTATCGCTATCCAAGACTATTTGAGATTGCGTACCTGTCGTTCCCGATGATTTGAGTATGCGGTGAACCTTATCAGCGTCAATGCTACTTAGTAGCTGGTTTTTGAAGGCGCGAACAGCAAGAGGTGTCCCTCCTAGTTGCTGAGTTGCGCTGTATTTTTCACAGTTCACCTTATGAAAATGGTGCAGCTCATCGAGCAATGGCGTTAGCAGCTCCCATTTCTCATTTTGACAGAGGTCGTATACTGATAACTCAAGCAATTCTTCGTCAGATAAGTGCATTGTAATTCACTTTGCCGTTACTTAGTCTAGGGATGGTCTCAATATTAAAAACTTTTACATTTCGATGGTGACATTGTGCTATTTGGGCAATTTGCTTTTCAACGCCAAGTTCAGAGCCACAGATGAAAACTCGCAGTTGTTTATCATCACTGGTTATAACGCAGCTCAAGTTAAACTGCTGATTGAGCTGACGCTCTAAATCATCAAGGTTTATTCTTCTACCTTCAAGCTTCGCTATTCTTTTTATTCGGCCAATGATTTGCAACATACCGTTATCTAGCTGGTGTGCCACATCACCCGTTTTTAATATCGCGCTGACTTCACACTCTCGTAAATCCTCTAAAGATGAGGCATAACCGGCGAATATATTTGCCCCTTCAAAACATAGCTCACCCTCTTTTTCGCCACTGGCGATGTAAAGTTTGCAGAAAGGTAAAGCCTTACCAATTACGCCTGCTGGCGCAGCTAAAAAATCGTCAGGCTGCATGATAGCCATCCTTGCGGTGGCCTCTGTTTGGCCATACATGGCGTAGAAAGGCAGCTTCTGGGCACCACAAAATTCTTTTAAAGCTTCCCATAACTGTCCACTCAAGCGTCCGCCAGCTTGAGCCATATATTTCAATTGATGCAGTGGTTGCCTTTGCAACCCCAATCGAAAAAGCATCTCAAAGCTAAATGGCACCCCGTAAAAGCTGTTAACATTATGCTGGGTAAACTGCTGCCAAAATGACTTTGACATCAAACTTTCTTGGCCAAGAATGATTCCTGCCCCTACAAGCAAATGACTATGTAAAATTGAGAGCCCAAAGCTGTACGAGAATGGCAAAGAAGCCATAGCACAATCAGTTTTGGAAATAGGCAAAACCTGCGTTATTGCAGCGCAGTTTGAGGTAAGGTTTTCAAAGGTTAGCTTAACTACTTTTTCTCGACCGGTGGTGCCGCTAGTACCCAGTAAGAGTGCAATTTCAGGTGCTAGAGGAACCGTATCAGGATTAAGGTGAGATACTAAATCACCATCAATTAAATAGTTCGCATGAAACTGCGTGAGCATTACCTGATGCTGCTCCTTTCCCTTACTTTTGTCTAGCAGAAGCACCGTATGCCCACCTCGAAGTGCAGCCAAGTAGTGTATGACAAAGGGTAAGGAATTGTGCGCAACGATGGCAATTAACTGTTTCTTTTTTGGCAAGTTGCTGAGCGCAGATTGTACTTCAGTATCTAACTGTGAATAGTTCAACGTGCGCTCGCCATCAACAATCAAGCTATTACTCGCTTTTCCAAGCTCCCAAAACCTACTCATAAGCCTAGCTTTAACCCCCCATCAACATGGATGACTTGCCCAGTAATGAAGCGACTTTCTTCTGCAACTAAAAAGTTAATCACATCAGCAACCTCTTCTGGCTGACCAATACGCCCCAATGCTGTATTTTTTATTAACTGCTGCTTTTTCTCATCAGGAATATGCGCAACCAGTGCGGTGTCAATTACACCAGGAGCGACGGCGTTTACACGAATGTTCATAGCACCAAGCTCTGCGGCCAAGCTCGCAGTTAAGCCATGTAATGCAGATTTCATCGCCGCGTAAACGCTTTGACCACGGCTGCCTTGCTGCGCAACGACTGAGCTAATGAAAACGATACTGCCGGACTTATTTCGAGCCATTACCTTGCTTATGCCTTGAGCAAGCATAATCGCACTCTTCACATGTTGATGGTACTGCTCATCAACCAAATGATCGCGAGTCATCAGCAACGGGGATTCGTACATGGTGCCTGCACAGTGCACAAACCCATGAACAGGTAGCTTTATTTTTTGGATAAATTTAAAAAGTTGGGTAACCTGTTCATTTATGGTTATATCTGCGGTGAAGTGTTCAACATTCAAATACCCTGCGGCAACGAGTTGACTCTTTGCTGTAAGCAACTTTTCTTCATTTTTAGCTACCATGATGACAACACATTGTTCATTCAAAGCCGCTTTTTTGGCTACAGCGAGCCCAATTCCAGAAGAAGCTCCGGTAATGACAACGATATGATTAACCGAGTTCGTCACTATTCGCTCTCGTATTTAGCAACAATTTCTTGCGCTTTTGCAAATGAACTCATATCAATAATATCGTCAGTGTCGATCATTATATCAAAATTTGATTCTATATCCGCAATCAACATCATATGACTCATAGAGTCCCATTTATCATGCTGTCCATAAGCAAGCTCGTCGGTAACTTCTTCTAATGGAATATCCAAAACACTAGCAAAGATATTTCGTAATTTTTCGTTCATTAACTTCTACTCAAAAATGTTTTAATCTGCTTGGTTGCTGTGATGTATGCGTCAGGCGTTAATCTTATCTTGATTAAACCTTGGCTGTCAGTTGGTGCCAAGGTGTAGCCAAGCACCTCATTATACCTTAGCGCCTCTCGATTTTCTGCTTTAACTACGGATCCTAATGCGTTAATTCCAAGCTCTTCAAAGGCATAATCTATTAAAAGTAAAGACGGAGAGAAAGCGACTAAGTTTCCCTTATAGTCATTGTCTGCGATGTAAATTCCAATTTCTGCTTCACTGGCATCACTCAGCGCGGTATTTGCACGTATATTAACGACCCCGATCTCTTTTGCCTTTACGATGATTTTATAATGTGCTTGCCTATCACTTTTAAGCATCGCTGAAAACCAAGCTTGATGTTGTGCAATGGCGATAGGTTTGTCATCTAGCATATTTGCTCGGACGTCTGGCTGATTACGCCAACTGAAAACTTGCTCCATATCATCATGGGTGAGCTGATGTAACTCAATAGCGTAGCCGTGAAGCTTAGTTGCTATCATACTTATTCCCCTAACTTTTTTTGCCCCACACGAGCATTAATACTTGCAACAGCGGGAGTCATATTCAAAAAGTCAATAATCTCATTTGCAGATACAAAATCTATATCGTTACCAAAATGCGTTATCACCCTTTCAACGAGTTGGAAATCTTCCAACTCATCAACGCAAAGGCGCAAATGGGCAGAACGCGGTGGTGAAAAAGAAAGGCTAGCACATTGAAATAATGTCGGATGTTGATAAAAATAAGGTGTAACATGCTCCTGTTGATACGCCTCTTTCGCGTCGTTAAATACCTGGAGAAGCCCTTTAAAGTTAAAGATTTCAGCATCAAAACCTCTGGGAATGGTATTTACATCAATATTTGAATAATCAGTCCCTGACTCTAAATGAAATTGAATAAGCGCATCAATCAAGGTTGGATCAACAAGTGGGCAGTCACCTGTTAACCTAACAATATAATCACTTTCAGTTAATGCAAGTGATTGAGCAGCTTGAACAAAGCGCTCCAAAACATTGTGCTTGCTGCCTCGTCGAACGATGACGTCTTTATCGGACAAGTGTGTGACAATACAGTCATCATTTTTTTCAATGCTGGTGACAATAACATGCTGATGAGCTTGTTTTACCTGAGCTACTCGCTCAATATGATAATCGAGCAAGCTGCGGCCATTTATTGCTTTTAATACTTTCCCCGGAAGACGCGTGGAATCAAATCGAGCTTGGGAAAATATATACACACTCATTGCACTACATGCTCCCAAGCTAAAGGTGTGCCAAATTCAACGTCTTGCGCAGCCACTTGCCCAATTACTTCATTTAAGTGTCTTGGATGCAACCCTTTACCTGGGCGCACCGAACGTACGTGTTCAGCGGTGAAAATCTCGCCTCGTTTGATCGCTTTAGCAACGTACAAAGAGCGTCTAAATGGTGCATTATCCTGCTCACTGTCAGTTAGACGGTAATTGACCTCACCTAAACTCGCGTGAGTATCTTTCACCCTTGTAACGAGTCGACTGAATTGATCTTCATCCAAAGAGAAAGCCGAATCGACACTGGAATCATCTCCTTTAAGCTTAAAGTGCTTCTCAATCACACATGCTCCTAAAGCCGTAGCGGCTATTGCAGCAGTATCATCAAGACTGTGATCACTGAGTCCAACAGGCACACCAAGCTTTCGTTGCAGATCAGTAAGTGTGGTTAAATTACAATCAGAAATTGGAGTTGGATAACCACTAATGCAATGTAAAACGACAAGCTCTGTACCTCCGGCATCTGCAACTGCTGCAACGGCTTCTTGGATTTCATCAAAGGTCGCCATACCAGTGGACATGATAATTGGTTTTTTTGTGCTCGCGGCGTACTTTATTAAGCCAATATCGGTGAGTTCAAAAGACGCAATTTTATATGCTGGACAATTAAGATCTTCCAGTAAATCGACTGCTGTATTATCAAAAGGTGAAGAAAACAAAGTTATATTGTTTTTTTTCGCTTGCTTAAATAAAGCCGCGTGCCACTCCCATGGTGTATGGGCTTCCTCATACAAATCATATAACGTCCTTCCCTGCCAAAGCTTTTCTTTTACTACAAACTCAGGACCATTATGATTCAAAGTAATCGTATCAGGTTTATATGTTTGAATTTTAAGTGCACTTACACCCGTTCGCGCTGCTACATCAATCAACTTGAGCGCATGCTCAAGGCTGCCACCATGGTTTCCTGAAAGCTCTGCGATGACATAAGGCCCACTGTTTGAGCCAAGCTCAATACCATCAATCATCATTGATTGTTTAAAGTTACTTTGACTATATTTATTCATCGTTTTCTTCAATGTCTTATAAGGTGCAAGATTGCATCGCAAATCCGCGAAGCAGCCAAGCCATCCACTACTTTTGCACTCTGCTGAGTGTACACGTTCTTTTTATCGGCTGAATCCAATAACAATAAAGCGGTATCTACGATATTTATGATGTCAATTTCTTCTCTGCCATCAATTGCGCTATACGCATTATTATTCAATGGCGAATATAAAGCTTGAGACTGATTATCTGCAACTACTAACGCTATTGATGGTACGCCTAAAAACATTAACTCATACAAACTACCACCAGCTCCAGTAATCGCTATATCCGCATCTGACATGAGCATAGGGAGTTTATTACTGTCTATATGCAGTTCAAACTTTGTCGAACTTTTGAGCCCCTCAAGAGCATAGAGTGTTCTGTGATCACACGTGCTGGAAACAGCCAAAACAATTTTAGTGACCTGTTGAGAGGTAAGTAGCATCTTGCAGATTGCAACAGACAGTGCCTGAGCATCGCTTCCGCCCAAACACACAAAAATGTAGCCTGGCTTAAACCGTGGACGAGGCCTATAAGGTATAAACTCACTTCTAACCAACCTAAAGTCAGAGCCTTGCAAAGTTTTGTTTGCTAGCAAGTCAGTCTTGTTGAAGTCGCTAGGGTTAATAATCAAATCTAAAAAAGGTAGATTGAGATATGTATTGTCGTCAAAAAGAACCAGTCTTTTAGCTTTTTTCCGTAATTGTTCAAAATCCGCATCAGAAACATTATAGTCATCTACAATTAATGTATTCATTTCCGGTAGTTTTTGTACCCAGTCGACTTCAGCTTCTAGTTGACATACTTTTACCCCAGTTGCCTCTAACTTTAGCACTAACTCTTGAGTAATTTCATGGCATAAAAGAAATACTTGCTGATTTTGGTCAATTAACGCCTCTATCAATGCTATTTGCCTCATTATATGACCAAAACCAAGTTTCCTACTCGCGTTTGCATATATAAAAACCATAGCAATTACTCTTAACAGCTTAATTCAGAAATATCATAACAAAAATATGTCAATGATATAATGCAAATCAAACCTTTTAGTTATCAGTAGAACCGTACTTTTCCAAAATAAAACAAATACATATTATCTCAACTGGTCTATAATTTGCATTAAGATCCAGACATATTCTGAAATTTCGACACATTATGAAACCTAAAATTATCATTTTTGGTGCAGGAGAGGCAGGCAAAGCAGCCTATGCCCATTTGAAAGCAGATCATGAAATCATTGGCTTTACAGATAATGATAAAAATAAGCAAGGCACGTATTTGAATGGCTACCCTATCAAAGACGCAAATTGGATACTAAGTCAAGATTTTGACTTTATTTATATTGCTAGCGAGTTCTTTGAACAAATCAAGCATCAGCTTGAGCATACTTTCCATGTGAAAAGCCAGCAAATTCATATCTTGCCTGCTCATGCGATTAAACAGACTAAATTAGGACAGCCGACAGCTAAAAAAAATGCACTGAAGCTCTTGGAATTGGTCACTGCCACACTTAATACAAGTGCACTAAATTATT
Source organism: Pseudoalteromonas sp. J010 (assembly GCF_003934235.1). Taxonomy (NCBI): domain Bacteria; kingdom Pseudomonadati; phylum Pseudomonadota; class Gammaproteobacteria; order Alteromonadales; family Pseudoalteromonadaceae; genus Pseudoalteromonas; species Pseudoalteromonas sp. J010. The sequence goes on from NZ_RDBW01000013.1 coordinate 67,911, forward strand.
ATGTCGATGCAGGAACTTTATTGGGTATTGTTCGTGATAATGCACTTATCCCTTGGGATGACGATTTAGATATTGCAATAAACAGTCAAGATACCGAGCAGTGTTTCGCTGCTTTGAGTGAGTTACTTCCTGTACTTGACAAACAGTTTGGAACACCATGGGAAATATTCATTAACAAGGCTAATTCTACTTTTCATTGTATCGACAAAGGTAGCATTTCATCTTTTAAATTAAGACCATGCTCTGCTCATAGCGATTTGCCACAACTAGATGTATTTATTAAATATGTCGATGCTGGTTCAATGTATTATGTTATTTCGTCAAGAGGATTTAGCATGCCAAGTAAGCACCTACTCTTAACGGAGGACATAACATTCAATAATTGTATTATGAATATCCCAAGTGAGGCGACCCAATATCTTGAGGCTCATTATGGCTCCGACTGGCATACTCCAAAAAAAGATTGGAATTTGAGTATGATAAGCAGTGCAACTGTGTTTAAAGGTGAATAGGACTAATTTACAACGCCAGATTCGTAGTAGACTCTAATCGAGAAACCGTCTTGGTGTGCGTTGAGCATATATCTTATTATCCGATTTAGTGTTTGTAACAAAGGCAATGTCAATTAGCAGCTAAACCTAAAGGTGAAAAATGACAACTAACCCTTCCTTGAAATCAAGTCAGCGTCACGAACATGACTTCCCGGTCGTAGATGATGAAAACGCAATAGCTCATTTTCATCATTTACGAGCACAATTCATTGCATATCTTAAAAAGTCGTTGGCTAAATGCAACTCAGCTAATCAGAAATATATCGAATTCGATCTACCCACGCTAATGATATTGGAGAACCGTTTTTCCACTCACAATGACTTTTGTTCTGTTCGACTAAAGGGATATTCTTCGTTAACAGAAAGAGAGCAAATACATGTCGCGATTAATTGCGCTAATGCTCTTGCTGTTCATAGCCATGAACTTAAAGATTTAAACTCTCTTAATAGCACGATAAAAATACTTGATTGGCTAGAGCCTAAAATCACTACTAGTCCTAGTACGATGTTAGATAAGGAACAAACAAAAATATTACTTAACACGCTAGAGCTTGAGCACAAATTACTATTGGAGTATGGTTTTGCTATCTAATCAAAAGTTTGGATTATTATATTTCCCAGGCCCTAGAGCATTGGCTTATGTTAACGTACTTGCGAACCAAAAAGTTTTACCCTCTATAATAATCACACTAGCCAACAAAAGAGGTGAAAATGGTATTCGTAAATCACGTGACTTACCGTTTGGCGAAAAGTTGTTCCCTAAATACCTAACAATTGAAGATTTCTCAAAGGGTGAAAATATTCCTATCGTGGAGTTAGATGTTGAATCAATCAATCACCCTGATGTAATCTCCGCGCTTTCAAGCAGCGGACAGAGAGAGTGGTTATTTACAGGAGGAGGGATACTAAAACAACCACTGTTTGAAGTTGGTATAAAATATATCCACATCCATCCTGGTAAACTGCCTGAAGTAAAGGGAAGTACATGTTTTTACTACTCCTTGCTATTTAATAACACACTACATGCTAGCGTGTTTTATATGACACCCAAGTTAGATTCAGGCAAGGCGCTGTTAGTCAAACCTTTCAATATTAATATTAAGCCTAGTGATCTGAGTTCTGAGTTTATTGACTATGTTCTAGATCCTTGGATCAGGGCAAGCGCGTTAGCAAGTTTTATCAAGCAGGAAAGCTATGATTTAACTGTCTTGGATATCCCTTCTAACAGGCCGTGTTACATTATGCACCCAGTGCTAAGAGCGCTAACAATTAAAAAACTTCATTCTCGCTTCGATGTCAACAAACCTGAAGGTATTTTTGATGGTGAATAAAAAAGGCTCAACGATTTGGATAACAGGGTTATCCGGAGCTGGAAAAACAACGATAACAAATTTACTGATCCCACAGTTTCAGAACATGGGAATTAACCCAATCATACTAGACGGGGATGAAATACGAGCAGCTATAAGAGATCCACACTGGCAATTTGATACAAATAGCCGACTTCTTGGCTCCTATCGTTATTCAAGACTAGCTCGCCTTTTTACTCATCAAAATCAAGTAGTTATCGTACCTACTATTAGTATGTTTCACGAAGTGCAACGCTGGAATCGTGAATATATACCAAATTATTTTGAAGTGTTCTTAGATGTTGATATCAAAGCAAGAATATCTAGGGATCCTAAGGGCTTATACCAAAATGAGTCCTCGCATATGGTAGAGGATAGCACTGCTGAACTGCCGCTGTTTCCCGATATGCGTATATTGAATAATGGTGGAATAGATGACGCAACCGTAAAGGCGGAGGAAATCTTTACTGAATGGAAAAAGGTTATCTATGATGCGTAGCAGAGATCAAAAATTACCAAGCAAAGTACAGCGCTTAATTGAGCTAAGTGACTCTTTGTCTAGCGCTTCTGTTCTTCCTGTATATACCCTTAATTTTGAACGTTGGAGAACAAACCGTACTGATTGTTTGAATCAAATTCAAAAAGAGTTTGATTCGCCTGTTATTGTACGCTCTTGTACAGTACAAGAAGACAGCACGACAACGAGTAACGCTGGTAAGTATGCCACTGAGCTTAATGTGAATTTGGATGAATTGAGCCTCACTAGTGCCATTAATAGCGTATTCTCCTCCTATGATGAATTAGATCATGAAAACATCTTATTTATTCAGCCAATGCTATTATGTCCAGATTATGTTGGCGTTGCTTTTAGTCATATTCAAGATACTGGGGCTGAATACTATGTCATTAGTGCAGATGAAAATAGGAATACTGAAGCAGTTACTTCTGGTGCCACTGAGGTAAGGACTTGGTTCGTTAGCCACCAATATGATGCGAGTGCTTACACATGGCAAAATCAAGTAATCAATTTGATAAAAGAGCTAAAAGAATTAAACATCTCAAAGTTCTTAGATATTGAGTTTGCAATAGAAAATAATAAAACTTACCTATTGCAGGTAAGGCCATTAATAGTACAAGAAAAAGTAGTCAAGAAATCTGAACAGTTGTTACTTGAACAGCAATGTATAGCCAAAAAGTTGAAGAGGCTATCGTCTAGACACCCATATTTGGTTGGCAAGCAAACTATATACGGCGTAATGCCTGACTGGAATCCGGCTGAAATCATAGGTATAAAGCCAAGACCTTTGGCTTTGTCACTGTACAAGTTTTTAATAACAGATGGGGTGTGGGCTCGACATCGAGCTATTTATAAATACAGAGATGTTGGTGAGCAGCACTTGATGACCATCCTTGGCGGTACTCCATATATCGATGTGAGAGCGAGTTTTAATTCATTTATTCCAGCCTCAATTCCTGAAGAACTTGCAGAAAAGTTAGCAAATCATTACTTGGATCAGCTCATAGAAAACCCTGCTTCTCATGATAAAGTAGAGTTTGACATAGTCTTTTCTTCCTTTGATTTCCAGTCACCTGATCAACTCTGTAAATTGGAACAGCATGGATTCACCAAATCAGAAATCAGTTTAATCGAAAATAGCCTTAAGTCTTTAACAGAGCAAATTATCATTGATGAATTCAGTCCTGTGAACAGTGACCTGTGTAAAATTACCCAACTGATTGAAAGGCATGAAAAGGTATTAAATTCTGATTTAAATAAGATTGATAAAATCTTTTGGTTACTTCAAGATTGCAAATCCTTTGGCACTCTACCATTTGCAGGCTTGGCTAGAGCTGGATTTGTTGCCATCCGTTTTTTAAAGTCAATGGTTTACTCAAAGTTGATCTCGCAAAACGATTATGAATGTTTCCTTTCATCTATTGAGACCGTAAATAGCTTATTTCTCAAAGATAGAACAGAATTATCGTCTCAAGCATTGATTAAAAAGTATGGCCATTTGCGTCCTGGTACATATGAGATAACCTCACCAAGATACGATGAAAACCCTGAGAAGTTCATCCTAAATGAAAAGTTAGATGCACATAAAGTAACGGCTGAGTTTAATATCTCGCTTAAAAAACTAAATGCTATTGATGAAACGCTAAAAACACATCAACTCAACATTAATTCCATACAGTTGTTCAATTTTATAAAAAAAGCTATTGAGGCAAGAGAATATAGTAAGTTTATTTTTACTCGTAGCTTGAGTGATTCTTTGGTTTTAATTGAAAACTTAGGCAGACAAATAGACTTATCAAGAGAAGAGTTGAGCTATGCAAATATTGAGGATATTCTAAACCTCCACTCTACAAGTCATAGTGCTAAAGAAAAAGTACAGGCTTCCATCTCCGTTGGAAGAGAGTATTATCAACTATCGCAGTTAATAAAACTACCTGACTTAATCACTAAAGCCAGCGATCAGTTTATATTCTCGCCACAAGCTACCCATCCTAACTTTATTACGCAACAAAGTATATCAGCAGATGTCGAAGTTAATTTAACTAACGGCTTGAAAGGTAAGATAGTCTGTATTGAATCAGCAGACCCTGGCTACGATTGGCTTTTTGCGGAAGATATCGCTGCGCTAATTACAAAGTATGGTGGGTGTAATTCGCATATGGCAATACGTGCTCAGGAATTACAACTACCCGCCATCATAGGTGCTGGCGAGGCCAATTTTGAGCGATGGAGTAATGCTACTTCGCTTATTATTGACTGTGAAAAAGAGAAGGTTGACTTAGTACTATGAAATTCATAGCGATAACTATGCGCGTTGACCACTGCGGGGTTACGTATCAAGAGAAGAGAGATGCTGTAGACCAAAAGCTACTTGAGTTGGTCGGAGATTGCGGCTTCCACCCTATACTACTTCCAAACAATCTTAAGGTTGCCAAGCAAATATTGACAATTGTTAAACTGTCAGGTTTGATTTTCAGTGGCGGCAACGATCTCGTTAGCTATGGTGGAAGCACACCTGAGCGTGATGAACTCGAAGTGTACCTTTTGGAGCATGCTATGAAGACGCAAACTCCTCTTTTAACTATTTGCCGCGGCACGCAACTCTTGATGGACTATTTTGGACAACCCCTTGTAAAAATTGATGGGCATGTAGGCTCGACACATACCATTATGTACAGAGAAAAAAGTAGAATAGTTAATAGCTATCATAATTTAGGCTTCTACCATGTTCCACAGGACTTCGCTGTTGAAGCAAAAGCCAAAGACGGTGTTATCAAAGCCATCAAGCACAATACGTATCCTATTGTTGGTATAATGTGGCATCCTGAACGCGAGAGTAAATTTTCTCAATACGACGTCTCGCTTATTAAAGAGGTATTTAATTCGTGAATATAATCATCTTGGCCGCAGGAATGGGAACTCGTTTAAGACCCTACACAAATGATAAACCTAAAGCCCTTGTGAACGTACATGGGCGACCCATATTAGATTATCAACTAGATGTATTTAATACATTTGAGCAAGCTAATATCTCACTAGTTACAGGATATAAAAGAGAGTGTTTTGATAATTATAAACTAAGACAGTTTCATAACTCCGAGTATGACCAAACAAACATGGTTTTCTCCTTGTTTAAAGCTATTGATGTTTTGCAACAAGAGCAACCTACACTAATTTGCTATGGAGATATTATTTTCAACGCTCGTATTGTCAAAAAATTACTTGCAACACCCGGAGACATATGTATTTCTGCAGATCTTTCGTGGCTGCAACTATGGCAAGACAGAATGGAGGATCCTCTGAAAGATGCAGAGTCCTTTAAAATGAAAAAATATACTGATCAGATCGTAGAGCTAGGCAAACCTTTAAAATGTGTTGAAGATGCTGAAGCCCAATACATGGGGTTAATTAAGCTTTCAGTACACGGCTTGAAGAGTTTTATAAATCTATACAACTCAATCCCTTACAGTGAAACCAAATCAATGTATATGACTGATTTTATACAACAGCTCATTAATCGTGGTAACGAGGTAACAGCCTCAACCCATAATGAACACTGGTATGAAATAGACAGTACGCAAGATTTAGAAGCTTTGAGCTCACAAAAGCTACAAGATATTATAAAAAGCTAATGTGTTAAGTGTGTTTGTTAAGAGCAACTTTTACTTTCATTCATTATGCTTTGCCTAGTATTATTAGTAAGCAAAGCATAATTTCTTTATTTCTTTATATGAAAAATAGAATAAGTTGAATTTGCATGCCATCCTTTTTTTTGATAAATCATCTCAAAGCCTTTTGAAAATAAGCAATGAGCATTTTCAGGGTTGTTATATATAATATAAATATCACTATAGGAATGAACGACACTATCTAAGAAGTTGGAGAGTATCTTCTCTGAAAAAGGGTTATATAAATAAAGGCAAAGATTACTCGCCTTTGTATTAAGAGTAACATTTGTCACGTCTTCAAGAAGAACATTAACTTCAGCACCAGATGTGTTATTGATATTATCTAAGCAAATTTTATGTAGTTCTTCACTGTACTCAATCCCTAAAATGTGGGGTGTATAGTTTTTCAATAGCTTTCGCCATACTAAGAGAACTTTCCCTTTTCCACAACCTGCGTCTATATAATCAAAGTCACTCGGAGAATGTGAGCTCAAGGTAAAAACTCTTTTTGTCGATTCTTTTATAATAGAAGTCCAACTACTTTCATACTGCACACCTTCACCAAGATTTTTTAACTTGTCTTTGTACTCCTCTTTTGGGAGCCACATGTGTGTATTAGTACCATTAAGCAAGTCAAACATGTGATTTTCAATAAAATAATTATATGGAAGACGAGGCCCTCGCTTTTGGAACATACGCCAATAGTTTGACCACATAACTATTTTTTAACTCTTCTTAGAAAACCCATCGGCGCGACTGTTATCTGAAGTTTTGCGTGAATTTCTGAATCCACTTCAAAATCTTCAGTGGACTTCAAAAACTCTTTAACAGCACTGTAGGGGTTGTTACCTTTACCCCACGGTCTATTTGGAAACATATCCTCGGGCATAGCCTCAATAATAGTGTCGTATACGATACAATAACAAGTTTCAGAAACCAGTGGAGAATATGCTTGAAGCTCTTGAATCACGTGATCATGTGTATGATTAGAATCCAAGATAACCATAACTCGGTTATAGTCTTTAGCCTTTTCACACACCAATTGTACGACATCGCTAGAAACACTTGAGCCCTGAATTAATTCAATTTTATGAGCAAGTGGATGAGACTCGATTGCATCACGATTGTGTTGTCTAATATCTATATCAATCCCTATTACTTTTCTACCAGGGCTTAACGGATCTAATTGCTTTTTCTGAGCTACAGCGTCAGTATAATCCAATAGCGCTAATAATGACGCACTAGCGATAACAGAGCCTCCATGTGCGACACCTGTTTCAATGATTAAATCTGGCTTGGTTGACCAAATTATTTCTTGCAGCGCCCAAACATCATTTGGAAATTGAATTGCGGGACGACCAAGCCAACTAAAATTATATGACCAATTATACGGCGCACTCTGACGGATCCACTCGACAGATAACGCTTCTAATTCATCAGCATTCTGTAGCTGACGTATATTCTCAGCCACTTCTTTTTGAAATTCTTCGGATTTATTCATTTATAAAATCTAACCAATTTGTTGTTTTTGAATGAAGGTGTGTTCCAACTGAACTTCCTAAATTTGCTATCGTATCAAGTGAAGTTACGTATGGAGTAAACAAGCCAAAATTTTGGCTATAAGGGGTGGTATTATAGTTCATGTACTCCACAGTAATTCCTTTATCATCAAACTTTTCATGTTCGAGATAGTTTTTAGCACCATGACCTGTGATATAAGTAGAAGCACCAACTCCCTTACAAATATTTAAAATTTTCTCACTTCCGCTTCCTTTTGAGCAAGCTAAATCAGATGCTTTATAATACTCAACATTATTATCCATGCCCCAATAGCGTGCAACGGCTCTCATAGATGCAATAGTCAGTTCAGCTAAACTCTGATGATTTTCTTTCGCGACTTCCCGAAATACTTCAATTGCATCACTGTAATAAGGGCTTTGCTTAAGATTGTGAGCAAGGAGTTGTTCGTGATTTTTTTTCCAGTTTTTCGTGTAGTCAATTTCAGAGGACATGATAAGCTGAGAGCGGGATAGCCTCTTAACTGGTACTGACAGCCACTTGCTACCGCTATCAGTTTTAATTTGTACTCTATTATAAAAACCACGTGCGAGTTGAACATCATCTAAAAACACAAAAGCATCAGCCAAATGTAACTGCTGAAACATCCCTATCCATGGAAAATACATGGGTTGTGAAATAACGACTTTTAAATTATTACTAGTCATACCCTATCTCTTTTACAAATCGCTCAAATAGCACATTAATATCCAGCTCTAACTCCGAGGGGAAGTCGCCTCCCTTTTCAACATAAGCTAGCCAAAGTAAAGTTAAATATACTTTTTGGATAAATGATACTCGCTCCCACATGCTGTAATTGAACTGTAAATTCGCTTCATGTGTTATTTGCGCTTTAATATCACCGCCATCAACATCATGGTTAACTCTGTGGATTGTAGCGGCTATAACGCAACAATTATCATCGTATGCTCTTTTAAGGGCATTGAGTCCTTTGTAGCTCGGCAGTTTGGATGGGTGTATGTTGTATACTTCAAAACTGTCATAAAGTGCTTCGGAAATAATTTTTTCTGTAAATAATATAACACTAGTTATTTCGTTTTCTTGAAACCATACTTTGCATTTATTGTTGAAGTCTCCATCAGCACTACTATGGAACTTACACTCGAAGCCGAGTTCATCGAGTTCAGGCCCTATTTCGGCGTTATTTATCCCGAAAAAGAACACAGACACACTTTTTACTTGCCTGTATAGGCTAACAGCAGCTTTTACTGCTGAGGCCTTCGAATCGCAAAAAACACCTACTCTCACGTTACCTTCTTTGATGTTAAATAGCCGCAGATACAATCCACAACATAAGCCTGCTGCTCAAAAGTCATATCCACAAAACTTGGGAGGTTAAGGCCTCTACGAGAAAGATAAAGCGCATTTTTACCACTTTGCATATTGTCTACTATTGGTTGCTCACTCAATGGCCAAAAGAAACGACGTGCATCAATTTGATTATTTTGCAAATGTGTAATCAGCTCGTCTATGTTGAATGAGTCCTTAGTATTAAAAATCAGCGTGGGCATCCAGTATGAATTGACTTCATTTAGGTTTTCTGGGTTGAGTACCACATCGGGAATATTCATACAGAGCTTTTTATAGTGCTCAAAGATTTCCCTTTTTCTTTGCACTATTTCGTTTACTCTTTTCAATTGAGAAACACCTAATGCAGCTTGAAGATTAGACATTCTATATTTATAGCCGAGTTCTGAAGCCCAAAACTGACGCTGTTCATTTTTCGCTCTGCCGTGATTGTTAAGCTGCCTACATTTCTCTACAAGCTTCTCATCAGAGGAAACTAACATTCCACCTTCCCCTGTGGTAATGGCCTTTGTTCCATGAAAAGAAAACACACTGAAGATCCCAAAGGAGCCTGCTTTCTTGTTGTTATATTCCGAGCCGATGGCCTCAGCAGCATCCTCGATTAAATATATCCCATTGCGTTTTGCAATGTCTTCAAGTTCATCGAGTTCACAGAGGTTTCCATAAAGGTGAGTCGCAATAATCGCTCTTGTTTTTGAAGTTATCGCTTTTTCAACCTCATTGGGATCGATGCACCAAGAACGCCTGTTCACGTCTACTAACACTGGTGTCGCATCGAGATAAAGAATAGGCGCGATCGTTGCGACCCAATTTGTGTCAGCTAAAATCACCTCATCACCCTTGCCTACCCCAAGAGCCGACAAACCAAGGTGTAGAGCACCAGTGCAGCTAGAAGTGGCCATCGCATAAGGTACACCGATATACTCTGAAAACTCTTTTTCAAATTTATCAACGTATTCATAGCAGCGCTCTCCCCAGCCATCCGCTGCAGCTTCGGTCACGAGTCGTACGTCTTCCTGCGTAATACTTGGTCTTGTATATGCTAATTTATCCATCAAAGATCTCTAAGTTTGGAATGGCAATGCAATATTTCCAGTTAACTCTACTATTAGTCGCTAAGTATTGGCATATCTCATCTTTAATATTCCAAGGGAATATCACGACATAGTCAGGCTTATATGACTCAATAGCGTCAGGTGGCAAAATTGGAATATGGGATCCTGGTAAATATTGATTTTGTTTTGAAGGTGCAGAGTCAAACACAGCTGATATTAAATTATTTTTAACGCCTGCCGTATTTAACAATGTATTTCCCTTAGCTGCTGCGCCGTATCCAACAACGGTTTTCCCAGCCAACTTTGCATCGACGAGAAATGCTTTGAACTCTTCACAAATCTGAGTGACTTTTTCGGAAAATGCTAAGTACGTTGACGGTTCGAATAATTTAGCATCAATTTCTTTTTGTTTAACCTCATTCACTGACGGAGCAACATGATGAGAAGATTCTTGATGAGATGCCCATACTCGCAAACTTCCACCGTGAGTAGATAGTTCTTCAACATCATAAACTTTCAAACCTGCTTTAGATAGAATTTCCTCTACCACACATAAATTCAAGTAGGAGTAATGTTCATGATAAATAGTATCAAATTGGTTTTGTGTAATAATGTTAAGAAGCGATGGGAATTCTAATGTTACCGTGCCAGCCTCAGAAAGTAATTCCTTAAACCCTTGCACGAAACTATTTATATCAGGAACATGAGCTAATACATTGTTAGCAATGATTAGATCTGCTTTTCCGTAGTCCATAGCAATAACATTAGCTAGCCTTGTATCAAAAAACTCTTCAATTACATTTATTCCTCGAGCTTTAGCTGCTCTAGCGACCGCAGCGGTAGGCTCCACCCCTAAGTTAGGTATTCCATTTTTAACAAAGTTTTGTAGGAGGTATCCATCGTTAGATGCTACTTCCACAACTAAACTGTTTTTATTTAGTCCTAGCTTTTGGGTTACAACTTCTGTGTAAGATTTTGCATGCTTCAACCAACTGGCTGAAACCGAAGAAAAATAAGCATATTCATCAGTGAATAACGCTTCCGCTTCAACTTGATCATCTGTTTGAACAAGCCAACATTGTTCGCATACAAGCACTCGTAGTGAGTAAGTTATTTCATTTTTAAAAGCATCTTTATCACGCAGGTAAGCATTGGAAGCTGGCGAACATCCTAAATTTACCATCTCTAGTGCCAGTTCATTTCCACAGTGTCGGCAATTCATATTGTTACCCCATCAAAATCACATGGAAGCGTTTGGAATTGAGCATCTTTATCAGAATAAACCGTGACTGGGATCGGCAGCTCAAAACTCAATAATTTATCATCATACCGCACACCAAACTCGTGTTCTGGCTCGTACGGTGCGGTGTGGAAATAGAGCATCTCGCAATCTTCCTCCAAAGTTAAAAAGCCATGAGCACAGCCTGGGGGAATAATGAGCATTTTATCTGGCGTATCCAACTCTATTTGAATACACTCTAGAAAACTTACTGAGTGTTGACGAAGGTCTACGATGAGGTCTAATACTCTACCATTAATGCATCTAACCATTTTGTATTCAGGCAATGAACCAAGCTGACAATGCATTCCACGCAACGTACCTGCTTGTGCTGAATATGAACTATTCACTTGGCAAATTGAAGAATGGCCTATCACCGGTTGTAGCGCTTGTTCATCAAACCACTTAGCAAAACTTCCTCTTGCATCAGAAAATGCGGTCCTTTCGGACAAAAATACGTCTTGTATACTGAGTGATCTTAGGGTTGACACCATTTTGCTCCAATTTTTCTCGAATCATTTATAAATGCGTTAAGTTGACTGGTGCTGATAATATTGTTGTTAATATAATACTCTCTATACCATTGTGCTGTATGTTCAATAACTTGCTCAATAGGCCAAATAGATTTCCACTTCAACAACTCGTACGTTTCACTACTATCTAGGGCTAAGTGCTCAGCCTCATAAAGTGAACTATGAGTGGGTTTCCAGTCGAGGTTTGGAATAAAACGACTCATTAATGACAGAACATCTGACACGGAGGCTAAATGCTCAACCGCGGGGCCAAAGTTCCATGCTCGTGCAAACACTTTATCACCAATTAAAAGCCGCTCCCCTAGCTGAAGGTAGCCTGCTATTGACTCCAAGACATGTTGCCAAGGCCGCACAGCATTAGGGTAGCGAATAGAGAGGCTGTCGCCACAATATGCCTTTCTTATAATGTCTGGTACTAAGCGATCATCTGACCAATCACCTCCACCAATTACATTACCTGCTCGAGCTGTTGCTACTAAAGTATTTGAGTGTTTATAGTAACTCTCACGATAACTATGGACTAACACTTCACATGCAGCTTTTGACGCACTATACGGGTCACTTCCCATGAGTCTATCTTCTACTGTAAAGCTCTTTTGTTCGCCATTGTTCTCGTATACTTTATCCGTGGTTACTACAACTATTGCTTTTACTTTCGTGCAGTGTCGTGCACACTCCAGTAGGTTCAGCGTACCCGTTAGATTTGACTGCCAAGTTTCTTCAGGCTTATTGTAGCTTTTTCGCACAAGTGGCTGAGCTGCTAAGTGAAAAATAATATCAGGTTCAAAATCATTTATCAGCTTATCTATCACCCCTCGCTCTGCAATATCCCCAAAATAGTTATCTACAGTCAAACCAAGTTTGTTATAGTGAGTACTATTTTTATCTTCAGGCAGAGATAGCCCAGCAACTTCAGCCCCAAGAAGCTCAAGCCATAAACATAACCAACTGCCTTTAAAACCACTGTGCCCTGTTACCAGTACCTTCTTTCCGGCATACATTTCATTGAACATTGATCACCAAACCTTCCAAGGTGCTTTATTTGATTGCCACAGCGCTTCTAGCTGATTCTTATCCCTCAATGTATCCATTGCATGCCAGAAACCTTTATGCTTATAGGCGTTTAACTGTTCATCTGCTACCAGCTTTCTCAGAGGAGCATCTTCAAAACTGTCGTTTATACCATCTAAATAGTCAAACACTTCTGGCTCTAACACGAAAAAGCCTCCATTGATCCAAGCTCCATCTCCAGCTGGCTTTTCTTGAAACGAGACAACCTTACTACCATCAACATCCAATGCTCCATAACGTCCTGGGGGTTGAATTGCAGTAACTGTAGCAACCTTTCCTGCATTTCTGTGAGACGAAATAGTGTCTTGAATCGGCAGATCAGTAACGCCATCTCCATATGTGAAGCAAAATGTATCGTCCCCAACATAATCTTTTACTCTTCGTAATCTCTCACCAGTCATACTTGTGTCTCCAGTATCGACTAGAGTGACTTTCCAAGGCTCCGCATGCTTTTGGTGAACTGTCATCTCATTTTTAGACATGTCAAATGTTACATCTGACATATGTAGAAAATAGTTCGCGAAATATTCTTTAATTATATATCCCTTATACCCTAAACATATTATAAAATCATTGATTCCATTGGCTGAATAGATTTTCATTATATGCCATAGTATGGGTTTACTTCCTATCATAATCATTGGCTTCGGACGAAGATGTGACTCCTCGCAAATCCTAGTACCAAGGCCTCCAGCTAAAATAACAGCTTTAGTCACAATATTCTCCAATCAAAGGCAGTTAGTTAAAATAGAAAAACTCTAGTTCTTCGTTTATGTTATTAGAAACAGAGTATAAAATTTCTTCATACGATGAGAGTGAAGTAATCACAACTGGCCCATCTTTATTATTTAATGAAGAAGCATCCTCAATTAATACACCCTCTACTCGAGTTCCGCATTTGTTAGGATCAGAATCAACCACTCTCGCTACCTTTTTTGGGTGTGGCACTTTTTTTATCACCTTAGCGGCTAATTCTGATGAGCCATATATTTGTATAGAGTCTACTTCTTCGAAAAAATCTTCCAGGCTAACAACTGCCACATTACTACCTCTTAAATATAGGGTTTTTTCTTCTTTCTTTTTATTTAAGCTTTGAAAAGTATTCACACTAAACCATGAGTCTGGCTCATTGCCTAATGTGTTTAAAAGCTCCACCCTATAGCTATTTTCTATCGCGCTAAATATTTCAAAAAGTTCACATTCATACTTCTTATTTTTATCCACGCAAAACCAAGACTTTATTATTTCAAAGCTGCTTGACCAAAAAAAACTTTGTAAGCCTGAACCATTATAGTCACTTGTCTTGGAAAACGAATCTAGAATCAATTTAACGGATAGTACATTGCTAAAGATGAGAAAATGTTTAACGGCTAGCCAGTGATATGGCTGACTTCCAAGGAGATATGCTTCGTAAATTCTTTCGTCTGTCGTAGCATTGCTAGCCATACCAAATGTAGGAAAGCCACTCAGAGTTGATCCGCTATTTTCCCTAAGCTGACGGTAAAAGTCCACAAAGCTATCAACAGATGCTCCTTGGTTAAAATAAGGCCGCTTTGATAATTGAGGTTTAGCTTTTTTTATTGCAACACTCAAATAGTTTGGGTCTTTTATGTACTCCTCTAGCTCTAAAACTACAATTGGACAGTTCGATGCTTCAAAGAATACATGCTCACTATATTGACGGTGACAAATAAAAGTACCAGCATTTTTATAATCATAAATATAACTTTTTGAGTCACTGAAAAAGAAATTTTTCTGTTCCTCAAATCGTTCTCGAACGCTTTTTATCAACGGATGCTCTAAGTCTTTTGGAAATGGCCTAAAGACTAGCTTTTTATTTGGAAAAATTTTAAGTAAAGAATCTATAATAGAAGGTAAGTACTGAAGCTTCTCTTGACACTCAATATCAAGGTTTGAGAGATGATATATAATATCTGATCCTCCCTCATATGAGTTTTTAAGATAATCTAATTTTGGCGAACCAAACGGAACGACTCTTGTCCCTCTAAAATTACGATAATCTAATTCAACTGGAATAGAATCTCGCCATAATGAATCATCAAATGGGATCCATTCTCTAATCGCAAGAATGAAGTCAAAATCAAATATACCACCATATTCTTTTAAAGACTTCTTAATAGGTATATCAGGACCATGGGGCAATAAGACTCTGAAACCTTTGTAGTAGGTTAAAATTTCAAAGGGAAAATTCGATTCTGGAAATACAATCAAATAGCACCTTTCAATTTTATACTTTTCATTTGCGCCACAAAAAAATACGTTACTTCTTCGCTCGATTTCATCAGAGAAATCAGAATCTTTTATTACCAATATTTTAAAGCTTTTATTTTTACTCAATTCATTGATAAATAATTCAAATAAGTCAAGCCCCGGTGAGTCAAAGACCACAAAACCAATATCAAAGCTTTCAGCTTCTTTAAAAAGCATGTTTTAGCCCTAACATCTTCACTGAAGTACGGACATACTCTTGTTGATACTTGATAGCATCGTAAATAGATAATCCATTCTCAAAAACACTCTTTCTCGGTGCTGCTATACCTTTCTCCCAATGTAAACTAGCGAGTTCTGAAGCTGCAACATTACTTACAGGAACGTTAGATTTAATCAACCCGCTATGATAAATTTCATATTCACATGCCTCTACATCATCTTCTAAGCGTGGAGACCCTCTGAACTTGCTAAGCTGATTATTTATTTCTAAAAGCAATAATTCTTTTTCACAGGAGTCTGGTTCATCAATATTCTGTGCTTCTTTTAGTGCCCAACCCAAGAAGTTAACTTTATTGATCTCTGCTTGCTTTAGCAATCCATATTGTGACAGCTGTGACACCCTTAAATAGTCGGCTGATATATTGGCGCTATGCCCAAACCACACACCTTTAAATAGCATTGACTCTCTGAATTTCTCCTTGCTACTGAAGTAGTAGGTGGAGCTTTCAATACATTTTTCGATCGATTTCTTAGTTTGCTCTCCATAGGAATATTCTGGAACATTTAAGACCAACATTAAACTGATCCCTATATCTAGACACTTAGGGTTTTCATTTAATATCCCTAGCATAGAAGTAAAATCAGGTGAACAAGGCGGGAAAATTAAACCAAAATTTTCTTTTACTTTTTTTATAACAGAACTTCGAACAAAACCGCTATATATCTTCCCATAATTGTTTCTGTTACGGTATTTTCGATAAAAAAGCGGCTGAGAAAATTCAAATCTCCGCTCTAATTCTTCCGATGCTGAATACTCAATGCTGTCATAAGGCTTCATTAAAGGGTGATACTCACCATTTAAACGCTCATTGTTTACTTCTTTGCACTCGAAATGTTCAAACTGCCAAGTTACGACGTCATAACTATGTAGGTTTTCCAGCTTCGAGATCGATGTCAAAAAGTGCTTTGTAAACATGAACTTATCAGATATTATTGTTACCCATTCACCTTTAGCAAATTGTATAGCATATTCCCAGTTTTCACACATATTGAGTCGATTAATTGGGCGTACATATTTGACTTTTACGTTTGAAAGTAGCTCACAAAGCGCTTTGGTTTCGGTCAGAGGAATGGTGCCGTTATCAGATATGATAATTTCATAATTTTGAAAATCTTGCTCCAGCAAAAGTTTCAAACAGTGGAGGACGAGCTCCGGCCTATCTTTTGTAGGTAACACAATCGAGAATTGAGGATACTGTTGTGACATAAATATTGTTGGTAATACTATATAATTTTATTATCGGCTCAAATGAAAAATACTTAAATCTAAATATTCGAACCTTTGACTTATGAAATAGTGAGTATACATGAAACAACTAAAGCATTCTCCAAATCAATTAAAGAAACAACCTCTTGTTTCCATTATAATACCATGCTTCAATGATCCTACAAATGTTCACTATGCAATTCAAAGCTGTATTGAGCAGACATACACCAATATAGAAGTGATCATTATCGATGACGGCTCTGTGCCTAAACTCAATATTGATTTTCAATTGTATCCTCCTAATGTAAAACTCGTTCATCAGAAAAACCAGGGCGTTGCAAAAGCAAGAAATTATGGCGTTAAGCTTTGTAAAGGGGAATATCTCAAGTTCTTAGATTCAGATGATGAGCTGCTACCAACATGCGTAGAGACCCAAGTTAAACAACTACTAAATAGCAGTGACACTATTTCATTTATTGGTTATCGAACTGTCTTTGGGAAGAAGAGTATTGAAGGCACTCCAAAGTTTGATAACTTTTTAGACGCAATTTTTCAAGGTAATATTGCACCACTCCATTGTGGTTTATATCCAAAATCAGCTATTGAGAATATAGGAGGTTTTGGTCATGAAGGACCTATAGGTGAATCATTTGAAGATTACGATTTTCACGTAAAACTCGCGTTCTCAAATATACATACCATCGTTAGTCATGATGTCGGTGTAATATACAAAAAAAGGCCTCAAAGCCGCTCTTCAGACCAAAAAAAAGCTTTCAGTGCAAACATATTTATCTTAAAACAGGCAATAGCCCACATTGAAAAACCAAATGAAGAACTATCAAATAGCATCATTAATGGATTATGTGACCTTGCAATACAATCAGGTCAATACTCAACATTATTCACGGAATTCCAGCTGATACTTAAAAAGCTACGGTTCTCTGATAAATCTGAAAAGACTTTTCGCTACAAAATTATAGCTTCAAACCGTCTAAAGTGTGGCTCCGAGTCGGCTAAGAAATGGTGGCGCCTTATTTTTGACGCGTTACCAGCAACTACTCCCCCCACATCAGACCTTATTCCACCAACTTATTCCGTCAGAGCTTCAAGCCTTGAACTACACACACATAAGTTTGATGGTCCTTTACTAGCCGAAGCACTTATGCGATGCCTTAAAGCTAGAGACATTTATTTATGGGGTGTAAGCCCCACAAGTGAACAATGGATACAAATGCTTCACTTTTTTGGTAAAGCCCCTACTGCTCTTGTGGATTCGAACCCGCAAGCTGCTAGCTTTAATGGACACAACTGCATAAAACCAGAATCTCTGACGCTAGGTAAAGAGGATGTCATTATCATTTGTTCTAAATCAGCATATTTCGCTATTTATGAATCCTGCATTGGCTACGGCTGGGAAGAAAATATTATACATTTTGTATGAACGACGCTCTAGGTAATGCCGGTCTCAGAGAGAGCCGCATTACCTAAAGTCCATCCTTGTTAATTTCTATGGTATAGCTCCCAGTCACACTTTTCTAACAGCTGGGCAGAACAGTGTTCTTTCATCTCTTCTAGATAGGCTATCCATAATTGATTTAAGTCTTTATATATCCCCAAAGAATTTTCGCTGTCATCATACTTAAATAAGTGAGTGATCATAGGACAATGATAGTAAAGCAAAGATCCTTTAATTATATGAAAAATGTGACTATAGCGAGTGTTTCTAAAGGCAAATAAATATCGCTCTTGCCGTTGCAAGTTATTAGAAGCATCGTTAACGGTGCTAACACTCTCCTTAGCTATTGAAATTAGGTGGTCGAATACTTCAAGCGTCAGCTCTCTGTCTAAAGACTGATTACCTAACCCTTGTAATCCTAGATCCTCGAATTCTGCTTTAATTTTCCCAATGATATTTTGCTTATCAAAGTGATAATCCAAATCCATCAAATCACTTGCGGTTGTCGGCAAAGTGCCTTTGATTAAAGCACCATCACCGATATTAAATATTGTCGCAGGTTTGATAGAAATTAGGTCTTCCAGCTGGCGGTTAGACATTCTATAGGTCTGATTAGTTTCAACGACACCGCCTAAATTGCCAGGTAACGCGCTGCCATCTAGCTTCATCGGCCAGTACTTAAATTGAGTTTCCTTATTCTCATCGCTGTAGACACTTAGTTTCGAGTGTGAAGCACCATCTACCGAACGGCCGTTATCAACACCGCAAAGATATATATTCTTGAACCCTAAGTGTAAGGCATATGATAAACCAGTATTTGACACCAATGGGTTTGAGTATGCGGTTGTTGATAAGCCTCGATGCCCTTTTTTAGCTAACTGAACATTAATAAAATCTGTTCCAGCTTCATTTCCTTTTAAGGAAAAGCCTACCCACTTGTAGAGGTCAACGGTATCAGGATAAATAGTGTTAACGCCGAGCAAGTTGAGTTCTGAATATACCTCTTTTGGAGCCATATCCAGAACCGCTTGATAGTTCCTATAAGGACGTTCAACTAAAATATGAAAGTCAGGCATCACTCCCATTTTTAACAATGAAGTCAACGCTGTACCACAAGCAAATATAATCGCTTTGTCTTGATTGTTGATGATAAAATCTTGACACACATCCAATGATGGGCCATTGCCAACGATTATGATAGGGACATCTTTAAACGCTGAAACAGGAGCTCGCTTTGCGTCATAAAATGGTACACCCTTGGCAACATTAAAATATGAGTGTGAGAGCCCAGTTACTGCGTCGTTATAAAATCCATGACCAAATTGAAACTGAAAATAATCTTTGAAAAAGTTAGCAATACTTTCATTTATGTCAGGTAACGGATAGTGTTGATAACAGAAGCTTCTAACTATTGAAAATGCGCCAATGTTTTCAACTGTTTTTTTCAGCTCACCCACCAACTCATCAGGTTTACAACCTAAATAAAAGAATAAACAGCCACCGCTAGAGTCTATATCTTTAATTATTTTTGACCAATCTATACAGAATAGGCTTGCAAAAAACAGCTTAAAATCCGGTTCAATTATAAAGGTATAAGAGAATGATGTATGATCGAGTAACTTAGGAATATGGTAACCCAATCCAACACCAAATATCATTGCGGTTGGAAAGTGCTCGGGTAGCTTTGTTAGTTTTCGAGGTTCCCCGGCGTCTGAAAGCGATTGTAGATACGTTGATAGCTCTCTCATATATCGGACATGCACCCGCATGTCTCTATAGTCAGAATTATTTTTCGTGTACTCGGTGAGTGTAAAAACGGGAGCCGCTATCGCTTTTTCGACTTGCTGCTCAATTTGCTTTGAGGGTTCACTAGAATAAAATCTCGCATTATTTTTGAGAACGTCTATATTAGCGAAACCATCCGACTCGACATGTAAGCAAAAATTTTCGTCAACGTTATACTCTTCAATAGCCTGTGCAATGCTGGGATAATATTGAGAGAAGCTATTTAAATTATCTGCAAACCTGCGATTTGCCTCTGTTGCAAATTCCGCTTCTCTTCTTGACTGCTCAATTGAAGTGACAGCGATATCTGATAATTCTTGAATCTGATTTTCTAGGGATTTGTCATCGGTCATATTAACGAAACTGCTTATAGATAAGAACTTTTTTATTGTTTTGCTTGCGTTCAAGTAACTCTTTTCGCGTAGAGTGCTGTAGCTCAGCAACCTCACTGATTATTTTTCCGTATTCCTCAGCGATAATTCTAAGCTCATCAACTTCAGCTTGACTTCTCGTCCTTTTTTCGGAGATGTACTCCTTCAAGTCTTCAGCTAATGAAGACTCTAAGCTTGAAGCACTATCCAGCTCCCCATTTTGAATGTCTTTTCGGATCAATTCAAGCCGAGCAAATAACTGCTTTAGTACTTTACCCGACATTATAACTGTCTTGGTTCTCGGCGATTGTTTTGTGTCTGATCTCCGACGGAATCGCATCCCAAGCAGACTTTATTTCTTTAAGAAGGCTACTAACTTCATCAACTAACGCCGGATCGTTATTAATTGACGCATCGAGCAATCTGTCAAGCATGTAAGAGTATAGAGCAAAGAGGTTGTCAGTCACCTCACCACCAACTTTAAAATCTAAGCTGCTTCTAAGCGCTTCAATTATTGCCGACGCTTTTGACAGATGCTCTGCTTTTGCTTCTAGCTGCTTTTTCTCTATTGATACTTTCGCAAGTACGAGCTTTTCAACAGCGCCAGCCATCAACATCTGTATTATCTCATATCGATCAGCCCCTGCAACTCTCGTTTTTAACGCTTCTCTTTGGTAATTTTTTACTCGAGCATTATACATAACCATTGCCCCTAAATTTATTTAGACTTTGTAAAACCAGGTAAATTCGCTAGCTGTGCTCCCAGATAAGATTGAGTTTGTTGCATCTGTGCAATTAAAACATCCAAACCAGCATATTTCTTTCTGAGACTTTCTTCCAACGACTCCATTCTGTATTCGTGGTTGCTAACATCATCTTTTAAATCTTCAAGCTGGCTATTTAAGCTATTTTGCCTCTGCTTCAAGATACCACTGGAATCAGCATAGTTGCCAAGCAACTCTTCAAGCTTCTTAGCAACACCGTTTTCACCAGCAAATGCCGTGCCAATATCATCAAAATTTTCATCCATTGCTTCATTTAAGCTTCGGACTAGGGATGATTTTTCAAGGTAACCGTCATCTTTCACACCGATACCTATATCAAAAATTGATTCAAACGGCCCAGCATCAACTAGTTCTGATGACAGCGTAGTAATTAACTGGTCGCTTAACGACCTCATAGAAGAGTCACCATTCAGGGGCTTTGATGCTCTAGTTTGCAGTCCTATCATACCTATAAGGTTATTGTAGTTTGCGATAAACTCATCAACCAACTTTGTCACTGATTCGCGGTCGTAGTCGATATTCAATTTTGCGGTTTCATAACCGTCAGTATCATTGCCTTCACTCACTTCCAATGCCTTAATTGTCATATCTTGTACGGCATTCTTAAAAGTATTTGTTGAGCTAGTTACCTCTAACCCATCTACAGTGATTACAGCATTTTGCGCGTCCTGAACCGAGGTCATACCAGCTGTACCACCTGCAAATGGAGATGTGCTGACAGCATCTAGTTCAGCTGTATCAGACGTGATGGTCAAGTTATTTCCATCGCCTGTAACGTTTGACGTTAGCACTAACTTAGAACCGACACTTGTGTTTCCTGTATTAACAATATTAGCAGTCACACCGAAATTTGAGTCTGAGGAATTTATTGCATCTCGTAATTCCGCAAGCGTCATACCAGCCGCCACATCAAGAGTAAAAGCCTTATCTGCACCCGCACCGAAGGTCAATGTTCCTCCCGATGCACTTACCACAGCGTCTGTAGAATCAAAAGAAGCGTCGGCAGACACAACTCGGCTGCCTTCAGCAAGTTGCTTGACTGCGACTTTAAAGTTACCTGTAGAAATATCAGAGGTAGGCGTTACGCTTATAATATCTCCCGCAGTTGGCTGTCTTATATTAGCGACTCGTTTACCAAAGTTTTTTGGGTCTGCTAACTTTTCCATCGTATCTTGGAGCTTTGAAACCGCACCTTTCACTTCACCAATAGAGGAAAGTTCTACAGTCAACGACTCCTTCTTCTTGGTAAACGCCTGCATTTTAGGAACATTTTCGGCATCTATCGATGCTTTGATAATGCTTTCAAGGTTAAGCCCTGAACCTACACCAGCTGAAGTAATTAATGGCATAACTCCCCCTTAAGATAATTCATGCTGTTTCATCGAACAGCAAACCTCTACTAGATACTTTATCGGCAAACTCTTCCAATGCTTTAGCCACTTCCCTAAACTCTTCTGATGGTATCTCGCGGATCACTTTATTGCTCTCTGAATCTATTACCTTGACAATCGGCGGATCGCCCTCTTCATCAAACTCAAATTGTAAATCCGTCGATGTGACGGGAATAAACTGATTTACTTTTTCAAGATTTTGCTTTATTTCAGCAACCAGGTTACTTTTGCTTTGCTCGTCTTCACGAGCTTTGTGCGTGTCTCGCCCTGTTTCTAGTTGCTCTACTGCTCTTGTCGTCTCAGCTCCACGTTCATCTTTTGACAATTCGTCAGGCTTTTGCTGCAAAACATTTGGCCCCGAATGTGTTGAAACTTGTATTTCTTTCACAACACACCTCCGAAATAAACCTAGTTTACAGTATACGTCAAGTTCGTGAATTATTCACAAACTTGACGCTACTGTTGTTCATTAACCTAACAACGATAACGCCACTTGTGGACGCTGGTTCGCCTGGCTAAGAATTGAACTACTTGCTTGCTGGAGAATCTGCATTTTTGTTAAATTTGCAGTTTCCTGTGCAAAGTCAGTATCTTGAATACGAGATCGCGCAGCTGTCAAATTCTCGGCAACGTTTGATTGATTTCGTATCGTAGACTGGAAACGGTTTTGCACCGCACCTAGCTCAGCACGCTTCTTGTCAACTACTGCGATTAACGCATCCATACCAGCCATAACTGCTTGCGCATTTGCTTGTGTAGATACCGAAATACCACTGGCAGTAAATACACCAGAAAAGCTAGTTGCATCTGCTGAAGCACCTACTGAGGTACTAATGGTTCCCGCTGTTGCACTTAAAGAAGCACCGGTTACGCCACTGGCGATACCAGCTATACCCGACAAAGTAAACCCGCCATTAGCAACCAAGCTATTTGTAGTAGCACCCACATTTTGCATACTAAAGCTGATCGTTTGTACGGCATCAGCACCAACTTGGAAGTTTGCGTCATAGCTGCCGTCAAGCAAGTTTTGACCACCAAATGTGGTATCTGCAGCAACCCTATTCACTTCTTTAGATAGCGACTGGATCTCTTCTTGTATTGCTAAGCGGTCTTCATCGGTATTAGAGCCGTTAGAAGCCTGCTGTGCCAATGTGCGAATACGCTGAAACATTTGTGTTGTCTCATCTAGCGCACCTTCAGCTGTTTGTGCCAATGATATACCATCATTTGCATTTCGAATGCCCTGATTCAGACCATTGATTTGACCTGTAAGACGATTAGATATCTGCATACCAGCAGCATCATCTTTCGCACTATTTATACGAAAACCTGAAGATAGTCTTTTAAAGGACGTATCAAGTGAATTCGCAGAGTTCATTAACTGACGCTGCGCATTTAATGAGCTAACGTTAGTATTTACATATAAAGCCATAATAGCCTCCGCTTTATCAATTTTAATCAAAGCGTCGGGATACCCCTACCCTTCAGCTTCGACGAGTTAGAGTCCTAAAGTTATAGTTCTCTAACTCTGCTATCGACTGACAAAGAAAAAGCTTTAGCTTTTTTTTAAATAATTTGACTATTCAGTTTTAACCCTGAAGTAAACTTAGTGCTGCTTGCGGTCTTTGGTTAGCCTGACCGAGTATGGTCTGACTTGCCTGTTGTAAGATCTGGTTCTTAGTCAACTTAGCCGTTTCTAAAGCAAAGTCGGCATCTTTAATTCGAGATTTTGCAGCTGATAAATTCTCAGCTATATTTGCTTGGTTTCGAATCGTAGATTGGAAGCGGTTTTGAACTGCACCAAGCTCAGCACGTTTTTTGTCCACCACAGCAATTAACGCATCCATACCAGCCATCACCGCTTGAGCATTGGCTTGAGTTGATACAGATATACCAGACGCTGTATAAACTGCAGCGAAGCTTGTTGCATCAGCTGAGACTCCAACAGATGTACTAATGGTGCCTGCAACAGCACTAAGAGAGGCGCCACTTACACCACTTGCTATGCCTGCAATACCTGACAAAGTAAAGCCGCCATTTGACACCATACTATTAGACGTTGCCCCAACAAACTGCATACTAAAGCCTATTGTTTGAACAGCATCAGCGCCAACTTGGAAGTTAGCTGCGTATGTGCCATCAAGCAAGTTTTGACCACCAAACGTGGTGTCGGAGGCAACACGGTTGACTTCTTTGGCTAGCTGCTGAATTTCTTCTTGGATCGCTAACCTGTCTTCATCAGTGTTAGAGCCGTTAGCTGCTTGCTGTGAAAGCGTTCTGATCCGCTGAAACATCGACGTAATTTCATCCATCGCCCCTTCTGCAGTCTGTGCCAAAGAAATACCATCATTAGCATTTCGGTTTCCTTGATTCAGACCCATAATTTGTGATTGAAGACGGTCGGAAATTTGTAGACCAGCCGCATCATCTGCCGCACTATTGATGCGCATACCTGATGATAAACGTTTAAAAGAAGTATCTAGTTCATTGCCAGAATTAGTTAGTTGTCTTTGTGCGTTAATAGCACTGACATTAGTATTTACATATAAAGCCATAACTCACTCTCTTTTTGTCAAATCAATTATCTAATTGATAGATAGTTAAATGACAAAGCGGCACTTATGCATCGGGTGTTCAACCAACTAAGGCAACCAATTGCCACTTTGACGCCAAAATTAACTCTGACAAGATACAAGCAATATACAGGCCAACAATAAAATACGTATTCTAAATAGTGAAGTCGATAGGAATTATCTAACCTTAGATTTGGTTAAGGAATGTTCCAACTCATTGTTGCTAAGCCACAACTTAGTTTATCCTTGTCTAGTCAGAGAGTTTAGGGAAAACACCGCTTCCGCGTCCAGCTCTCGCTAAGGTATTAATTATCAGGAGCTTAGGTTATCTACTTGAGCAATACCATGAGTTGAGAGAGTGAGTTGAAGTAGGGAAGTAGTTGTAGCAACTTCTATTGCGTTACTGTACTGCCAAACAACCTAGATCAATACATGAGTTTCAACTGCGAAATATCAGAAGATTAGCAGTAATAATATTTTTCTTTAATTCTGCTATGACCAGTCGCAAAGAGTAATTTACCACAGTAGCATAAGAAGGCGTTACTAGTGATGACTCAGTTCTCAGGGGCTCCCCAACTTGCGTCAATAAACTATCTATATAAAAAAGAGGCCCAAGAGCCTCTTTTTGTTTTAATTTTGAGAGTGAGTGTCATTTTTCCAGCACAAAGTTGGCATGCTATGTGCTTTAATTAACGTGTTCATTGTTTAAATGAACGCAGTTGGATTTTAAGCTCCTCCGCTTTATCATCCAATTCGGTGTCTAGGCAAATACCCCATTCGGCCTAGGCACCCTTACCTTCCTATTCTTATCCTAGTAGACTCAAAGCCGCCTGAGGACGCTGGTTAGCCTGACTCAAGATTGTTTGGCTAGCCTGTTGAAGGATCTGCATTTTTGTTAAGTTTGCCGTTTCTTGCGCAAAGTCTGTATCTTTGATACGAGATTTAGCAGCAGATAAGTTTTCAGCAATATTCGACTGGTTACGAATTGTTGACTGGAATCGGTTCTGTACCGCACCAAGCTCAGCACGTTTCTTATCAACTACTGCAATCAAAGCATCCATACCAGCCATTACTGCTTGCGCATTAGCTTGTGTCGATACTGAAATACCTGATGCAGTGAAAACACCAGAGAAACTTGTTGCATCCGCTGAAACCCCAACAGAAGTACTGATCGTTCCGGCAGTTGCACTCAACGAAGCTCCGGTTACACCACTTGCAATACCTGCGATACCTGAAAGCGTAAAGCCGCCATTTGCCACTAAGCTGTTCGTAGTCGCGCCTACAGTTTGCATACTGAAGCTGATTGTTTGAACAGCATCGGCACCTACTTGGAAGTTAGCAGCATATGAGCCGTCAAGTAGGTTTTGACCACCAAACGTTGTATCTGCTGCAACACGGTTTACTTCTTTTGATAGAGATTGGATCTCTTCTTGAATCGCCAATCTATCTTCGTCAGTATTAGAGCCGTTTGCTGCTTGTTGTGCTAGCGTACGGATACGCTGGAACATTGAGGTAACTTCGTCCATTGCACCTTCTGCAGTTTGTGCTAGAGAGATGCCGTCGTTTGCGTTACGATTACCTTGGTTTAGACCGTTAATTTGTGATGTTAAACGGTCTGAAATTTGTAGACCTGCCGCATCGTCAGCTGCGCTGTTAATACGAAAGCCTGAAGATAGACGCTTGAATGATGTATCTAGTGAGTTACCAGAATTCATTAATTGTCTTTGTGCGTTCAATGAACTTACGTTAGTATTTACATAAAGTGCCATGATGGTTCTCCCACTTTAAATCGAGTCTTTCACTCTCAAACTTAGATTCTTTTCCAACCTTTGAATGTTTTTCACTCTCCGGCTTGGTTAATTAAGTTATCGGTCGGCAAAATATTTCCTTTAGTGTTTTTTTTAAAAAAAAATTATCATCATGATTAGTATAGATTTTTATCTTGAAACCAAACTATTTGACAAAGTTTTGACGGCAAGACATTACCAGCCTTAAATAATTACTAACTATATATAATTCAGACTGTTGGGTGAGAAAGGTAAAGTTTTAGTAGTTGTAGGGGAAGCAGCCTATAAAGGCTGCGTTTTAACGAATGTAGTCCAGTAAAGAAAGGTTAGTTAAACGACCAAATGTAGCCTGAGAAGCCTGTAAAGCAGTTTCATGCTTAGTAAGCTCAGAAATCGCAGAATAAAAGTCAACTTCCATCAGCGCTGCTTTGTTAGCTTTGTTATCCACATCAAGATCGGAGTTAGCTTGTTTGACTAGTTTTGCAGCATTAAGTCTACCACCAAGTCCTGCTTGAGCCTGTGATACCTTTATCTTTGCGTTATCCAAACCCGTAATGCCATCTGCAAGTACTTGTTTGTAATCTTCACCCGTAATGCTTGGGTCTCGTAAAGAGGTGATCATAGACTCCAACGTGTTCAGAATATTTTCTTTCTGAGGCTTTTCTAGATCAAAGCTGATTTGCCCAGGTGCTGCGCCATCATACTTAAACTCCATCCCTGCTACTTTTACCGCATTACCTTCAAAGGTACCAGTCGAGATAACCGTACCGCCTTGCTCCAACTGATAGGTGTTTGGTGTGCCTGCAGCTATCACTAAATCGAAAGTATTAGCTCCTGCAGGAGCGGCAGGGTCTGCGTTGTAGTTTGCTTTGTGAAATTTATCAAATACTGCTTGCTCATCAACATAGACAGATGCCGAGGTCACCCCGCCAGATACAACCCCTGTATTTGAGGTAATATTAAGACGTTTGTCAGCACTCTCAAAAACGTCAAAGCCATTGTCACTTGAACGAACTTCAACACTCTCTGCTATTTTTATTTTATGTTGACCTTGGTCGCCGTTATAAACATACTCTCCGCTCGCTGAATCGAAGCTATAAGTTTGCGTATTGTCTTGATAACCAGAAAATATGAATTTTCCGTCTTCACTTTTGGAGTTCATCAAATCCAAAATCGTGTCTTGGATTGATTCTAACTCGTCAGCAATTGATGCACGGTCAACATCCGACAGGCCACCATTACCCGCCTGAATGGATTTTGCATACGCACTATCTATCGCTGTTTTAATATTTTCCAAAACTGACTCTTGGGTATCCAACCGCGATGACAACATCGTTAGATTTTTTGTGTACTGATCATTTGCTTGAATTCTATCGTCAAACAACATTGCTCTGGCAGTCGCGGAAGCGTCATCTGACGCACTCAACACCCGCTTTTGAGTATTAAGCTGTTGTGTGGCTTTATTAACATCTTGCTGATTACGCAAAATAGAATTGAGATTTGAATTAAAAATTTGATTTTGAGATAAACGCATAATTACCTCGCGGCACTTAATAAGGTATCAAATACAGTTCTAGCTGCAGATATAACCTGCGCTGATGCTGAATATGATTGTTGAAAACGTAATAGGTTTGCGGCTTCTTCATCCAAGTTTACGCCAGATAAAGATTCAAACCAGGCACTGGATTGGCTAGCAAGCGCCTCAAAGGCTGCACTATTTGTTTTTGCCTGATTGGTGATAACACCAACACCTGTCACAATATCGGCATACGCCTCGTTAAACGTTTTATGACTTTCGGTGCTGCCGGTAGATTCCACATTCTGTCTCACTAAATCTGACGATTTCAGGCCATCTAACGCAGCACCATTACGGTTATCATCAAAACCACCTGTATTAAAACTAATCTTGAAGCTGTCACCTGTATTCGGCGTTCCTTCAATGTCGAATGTAAATCCAAGATTATTAAACGGTGCAGGAGCTGCGCCAACTGTCGATAGTATATCTTTACCATTAGCAGGCGCGGTAAAGGTGTGATTCACCCCCGACGCACTAGTCAATGTGTACTCATCAGCATTTGCTGTTTTAGTTAACGTGTACGGACCATCATTTAATGTTGGCGGCGTTGTGGCCGTAAATGCACTTGTTGTTGGGTCGGTATCCGTTACCGTGCCCGCTGATATTGTCGCCGTTCCGTTATTATCAGCCGACTTTTCAGTACGAATAGGCGATGCCAGTGCCAGCGCTTCAGGTCTTTGCGTTGCTAGCTCTAGACTCGTAGCCGCTTGTTGATTTAGTTTTACTAGGAACTTATCTCCGGTTGCCCCTGCACCGGTTACATTCATTTGCAAACCAAAATAATCGCCGGTACCTGTTATAACACCTGCAGCAATGGTACCAGTCGTGGGATTACCAACAGGGTTACCTTTTGCATCTACTGCAGTAATTTCTACTGTTGTCGCACTGGTGTAAGTGACTTGGAAGTCCGTCGCTGGCAACTCATTGCCGCGGCCAGGCTCGAGCGTTGCCGTTAATGCAGCTGTGCCGGTATTATCGCTATAAGCAAAGCCACCTACAGTAGGGATTTTAAACAGGTCTCCACCAATATTACCGTCTAAGTCCATCCCTAACTTATTTTGTTGATTAAAGGCATCCGCTAATGCAAGTCCTATCTGACCTAGTTGATTTTGTGCTGGAATTAATACTTCGTCTCTAAAAGCAAGTAATCCACCTATTTTTCCCTTCAAACTGCCACTATCTAACTCTAGCTGCACAACATTTTTATCTTTGATGTCCAGAACAAGTGATTTGTGGTTAGGATCAGGATCTCCTTTGTTTGCAAACAGGTTAAACGCCCCTCCTTGCATAACGAGGGCATCACCCGTACCAAGAAAAACAAGCTTCTCGCCATTTTCACCATCGAGTGTTTCAATGTCTACCAGCTCAGCTAGATCTTTAATTGCTTGGTCTCGCTCGTTGAGTACACTGTGATCAACGCTCTTAAGATTAAGCGCTGACTGACTCGCAACTTGTTTGTTCAGCTCACTAATTTTTTGTACTAAGTTGTTTGCCTCTTGCGAAAAAATATCAAGCTGGTCATTCACAATACTACTTTGGTCAACCACAATACCTGACAGCCTGTCCATTTGATCAATTAATCCCTGTGCACCTGTCATAAACAAAGAGCGATTTGTGGTAGATGATGGCAAATTTACTGCACTCTGAAGATTATTAAACATTGCGTTAATGCTTTTACTCAGGCTGTTAGACTCTTGAGCAAATAACGTATCAACACGACTGGACTCAGTCACAAACTGCTCGTAGTAAGATTGGTTTGAAATATCTCGGTTCAACTGTTGCTGTGCGAACTGATTAAGTAGGCGCACGGTTTCACCACGACCAACCATACCACCAATCATCGTACCGTGTTCCGTTCTCTCACGGATATAACCTTTGGTATTAAGGTTTGCGATGTTTTTACTGGTAGTTTGCAGTAATTCTGAGTTTGCTCTAACTCCTGCAGCTCCAATGTTTAATAGATCAAATGACATTTCATCTGACTCCCTTTGTTAACGCACCAGATACCAAATCGGATATATCTATGCGTTTTAAAACAGACTTAATTTTGTTGGCATAATTTGGGTCAGTTGCATAACCCGCACTTTGTAATTCATCAAGATAAGCATGACTGTCATCGGCTTTGGCAAGTGCTTGTTTATATCTAGGATTTTCTTGAAGAAAACTGACATAATCATTAAAACTTTGCTCTAATGAATGATAAGCACGAAAATGTGCTTGCTTCTTCACAGGCAATCCGCCTTCAAACTCAAGCGTCGATTTTTTGGCACTCTCACCATCCCAACGGCCATCAGCCTTAATATTAAAGAGATTAAAACTACTACTACCATCATGTTTACTAATAATGTGTTTGCCCCACCCTGTTTCTAATGCTGCTTGTGCAACCATTACCGCAGGATTTAACCCCAGCTTTTTCGCAGCTGACTGCGCATAGTTCCAGACACTCTCGACGAACTCTTTAGGCGAACCAAACCCTGTTTGTTCATCACTACTTTGTGTGCTCAAAGCGTCTGACTGCTTTATTGTTGTTGGAGCTGGTTGGTTGGTCGCAATGTCAGCGTCGGCACGTAGGACAGAAGCTGGCTTATACTTCTCRGAATTAGGTGATAGTTGTTGCACGATAAGGTCTGCAAGCCCTAAGCTACCTTTTTCAGATAAGTGCATAGAAAGTTGCTGATCGTGCATTTCTTCAAAGAATTTCACGCCACTAGAGTTGAAAGGACTATCTTTATCTTCTAGCGCTTCATTCGCTTTTCTCATACTTTGCAATAACATCTGTGTGAAAATCGATTCAAACTGCTGTGCAGCTTTTTTCAGCGCTTGATCTGACGCTCCCTGATCACCAGCTCCCTTGAGTGCCTCTTTACGGATCGAGTCAAGGTTCCCTAAATCGAAAAAGCTTTGATTTTTTAACTGATCGGTATTCATAACACTACGCACTATTTACAATTCTATAGTTCAAACAATGCAATATACGAGCCAAAAAAAAAGCCTCACTATTGTGAGGCTAACTAGTTGATTAATAATAAAACACTATATGACGACTAATTGACCATTTATGGCACCAGCCTCTTTTAATGCTTCTAGAATCGCCATTAAATCACCCGGAGCAGCCCCGACTTGATTAATCGCTCTTACTAAATCGTCAAGACTAACACCTGGGTCAAATACAAAAGCACGAGAGTCATCCTGATCCACATCAATGATACTTTGCTGTGTAACCACGGTTTCACCATTTGCAAGCTCATTCGGTTGTGAAACATTTTGCTGTTCAGCAATCGTCACTGTCAGTCCACCATGAGTAATAGCCGCTGGTTGAAGTTTGACATTTTTTCCTATCACAATAGTCCCAGTTCTTGAGTTGACAATAATCTTAGCGGCAGTGTCCGCAGGTTTAAACTCAAGGTTTTCCAGTGTCGAAAGGTAGGCGACACGCTGCGATGGGTCGCGTGGTGCAATTACTCTAACAGAGGCAGCGTCCATCGGCTTTGCACTATTTGGTCCCACCAAATCGTTAATGGTATCAGCCAGACGCTTTGCAGTTGTGAAGTCAGGTCTATTAAGGTTGAAGGTAATATAATCACCTTGCGTAAATGGACTTGGGACTGCGCGCTCAACAGTTGCTCCATTAGCCACTCGTCCAACTGTAGGTGTATTAATAACGACCCGACTGCCATCAGCACCGTCTGCACCTAACCCGCCAACAATCAAACTTCCTTGGGCAATAGCGTATACGTTACCGTCAACCCCCTTTAGGAAGGTTTGCAATAAAGTACCGCCGCGCAAGCTACCAGCACTACCAATCGATGAAACCGTCACGTCAATGGTTTGACCAGGCTTCACAAAAGGAGGCAAATCAGCATGTACTGCCACCGCAGCCACATTCTTGATTTTCGGCTTAAGCGATGCGGGCATAGTGATCCCAAAGCTATTAAGCATTGCT
The DNA here is from genome assembly GCF_003934235.1 of Pseudoalteromonas sp. J010. Taxonomy (NCBI): domain Bacteria; kingdom Pseudomonadati; phylum Pseudomonadota; class Gammaproteobacteria; order Alteromonadales; family Pseudoalteromonadaceae; genus Pseudoalteromonas; species Pseudoalteromonas sp. J010. Next base: position 100,205 of record NZ_RDBW01000013.1, read on the forward strand.
TTGAAGCTTTGCTCTGTGAATCTGGTTTGCTCCCCAGTTCCAGGAAGACCAACCACTAGTCCATACCCCACTAGCTGGTTCGAACGAACACCTTCAACCATACTGACGTCTTTTACCCGCTCTGCAGCAGCGAAGGATGGATAAAGTATTAGTGATGCAGTAACGCAACTAAAGAGAAAATACTTAAGAAATTGAATCATTTTCTGCATCCTTAAAATGGCATGATGGCACTCATGAAGAAACTAGTTAACCAACCCGCACTTTGTACTTCTTGTTGATCGCCTTTACCGGAATATTGGATCCTCGCATTCGCAACTCGATTGGATTCGACCGTGTTATCGGCAGTCACATCTTGCGGTCTAACCAGCCCTTCCAGTCGAATAAACTCTTCTCCGGTATTAAGTGTTAACCACTTCTCCCCACGGATCACCAAATTTCCATTAGGTAGTACACGCGTCACATTCACAGAAATATTGCCAAACAGACTATTTGACTGATTCGACTTCGAATCGCCTGAAAATGACGAGCTAGATTTCGCACCAAACTGAATTGCTTCATTACCTATGTTTATTGCGTTGGCACCCAAACCAATAATGGGATCTAAGCTTGAGTCACTTGACTTATCTAACTCTGAATTAGCTGCTTTTGTTGCCTGAGTCGTCTCGCGTAGCACGATCGTAATAATGTCCCCGACCCTCAACGCTTTTTTATCTGCATACAAATCATTTGAAAATTGTGTATTAAACAGTGATCCTGTCGCTACTATCTGTACTTGGTTATCTTCAGGATAAATCGGTGCATAATACGGGTCATCACGCACCACACTTTTGTTTTGGGTCGTACTACATCCAGACAATGCAGCTACCGTTACTATGGCCAAATATAATGCACGCATATTACCCCCTACCCAATTACAACTGCTGGTTAATGTAGCTCAACATCTGGTCAACAGATGAGATAACTTTAGAGTTCATTTCATAGACACGCTGCGTTTCAATCAGATTAACTAATTCTTCAGTAACGTTTACGTTCGATGTCTCAAGTGCTCCTTGAACGATTTTACCAAGCCCTTCTACACTCGGGTTACCTTGCACTGGGGCACCGCTTACCGCTGTCTCTGTATATAAGTTCTGCCCTATCGGCTCTAGACCTGAAGGGTTAATGAAGTCACTAATAGTCAACTGGCCAATAACAACATTTTCAGCTTGACCAGCAACACGGACTGATACTTCACCGTCCTGCGATATAGTGATTGATTGAGCATCATCAGGCACGTTCATCTCTGGCAACACTGGGAAGCCCGCACCTGATGTGACGACGCGACCTTCTTCATCAGTGGTAAATTGTCCGTTGCGAGAATAGGCCGTCGTTCCATCCGGCATTTGTATTTCAAAAAAGCCAGGGCCTTGGATCATCCAGTCTAAAGAGTTTTCTGTACTCAACATGTTGCCTTGTGAGAAATTCTTTTGGTTCGCCACCACTTTAGCACCGGCACCAAGCATCAGACCTGAAGGCAACTCTGTATCCTGAGAGCTTCTTCCTCCTGGCTGGTTAATATTTTGGTATAACAAATCTTCAAAAATCGCACGACTCTTTTTATATCCAACAGTACTGGCGTTAGCCAAGTTGTTAGAGATAACTGAAATATCGGTTTGTTGTGCATCCAAACCGGTTTTACTTATCCACAATGCAGGATTCATAATTTCTACCTCACTCTTAAACTATGCGTAGGAGCGAAGTGTGTCGCTCATCTATTTCTTCAGCTGTTTTCATCAGCTTAATTTGCATTTCAAATTGTCTTTGATGATTGATCATATCAACCATCTCGTGAACTGGATTTACATTAGACATTTCTAGGAAGCCGCTCATCACTTTGGCGGTAGGTGATACCTCACAAAAACCGCAGAACCCATCTTCCAAAGTGTCTTCTTTGGGCCTGAATAGGCCGTCATTTCCTTTTTCTAGTTTGCTACCATCGGCCTCTATAATCTTTAGCCTATCAACAACCTCTAGAAAATTAGCAGGCGCTCCTTGAGGACGAACTTGAATAGACCCATCATCGCTAAACACCACTTTATCTACAGGTATAGGCAGAACAATCGGCCCACCTTCGCCAATAAGTTGACGCCCATGAGCAGTAACTAACGCACCATCATTACGAATATTTAACGTACCAACTTTGGTATATGCTTCTTCGCCTGATGCGTCAACAACACTGATCCAAGACTTATCATCAACAGCTATATCTAGCTCTCGACCTGTTTCGACTATTGCACCACCAATCATATTGGTTCCAGGGCGCTCTTGCATCGCAAACACACGCGTAGGTAACCCTTCACCAAATGCCTGCATTGAACGAGCCTGCGCAAAATCCGCTTTGAAGCCAGTCGTGTTGGCATTTGCAAGGTTATTCGCTTTTAGCGCCACACCGCGTAAGCTTTGCTTAGCGCCTGACATTGCGATATACACCATTTTATCCATGACGATGACCTATAAAATTCTAACTTACTATAAGCAATGCAAGCTCAATGCCAAAATGGCGAGGGGTTTTTGACGGGAATAAAAAAGGCTGCTTGAGAAGCAGCCTTTGGAGGGCATAATATATTATCGTATCTGTAATATATTCTGTTGTAATGTTGAATTAACTTCGAGTGCTCGCGAGTTAGCCTGGAAATTACGTTGTGCGCTTATCAAGTCAACCAGCTCATTAGTTAAGTTTACGTTTGACTGCTCTAAGGCTGAAGAGCTAATACTGCCTAAAGTACCAGTGTTAGGTTCCCCTGCCAGTGGTTCACCAGAGGATAGACTCTTCTTCCATTCAGTATTGCCTATCGCTTGTAGGCCTTGTGAATTTGGAAAACGTACTAATGCAACTTGACCTAAATAAGTGGAGTCGCCATTAGTGTAAGATGCTACCACCTTACCATCAGAACCAATATCAATTCCCGCCAAACGCCCAACAGTGGCACCATCTTGCTCCAATGCTTTTACTTCAAACCGACCTGACGAGTATTGAGTCGGCAGCTTTTGCGCCGTGTTTGCTTCATCACGCCAGTTTACAACAATATCATTGGGGAAAGTCGCACCGTTATCAAGCAAATTTGACATACCAATTGTCGGATCCGTTGCGTCTTGCGGACCTACTAGATTGAGCGGGTTAAAAGTCGTTCCGGTATTATTATTAAAAACTAGCGGTGTTGCTGATGGGTCAGCAGCAGTCTGTGATGGAATACCACTGGCATCAAAGCGAAATACACTGACAGGCGTATACGGAATAGGCGGTGTTGCCGTCGGGTCAATCTGCCTTGCGTTATGGTTAAACGGTTTGTCGTCTAACGTTGCATAGGTCGCCCATTCATTGTCAGCTGTTTTTCTGAAAAATAACTGTAGTGTATGAGACTCACCAAGTGAATCATATACTGTAATAGCCGTTCTGGAGTTATACGACGCGCGTTGCTCTGGGTCAAACGCAATCGTCGGAGGCTGAACCGTCGCGTCAAGGTTGAACGACGTATAAATCTGAGATGTGGCACGAGGCGAGCCTGACGCGTCTGGGATTTGCACTGGTGACGTGGTACTTAAGCTCAATGATGTGGTATCACCTGTTGAGGGGTCAACAGGGAAACCCTGTAAATAGTCACCTTTGGCGTTTACAATAAAGTTGTCTTTATTGAGTTTAAACGCGCCAGCTCTAGAATACGTGAAGTCCTGTGACTGCAATGAGTTTGACATGGCAAAATAGCCTTCACCCTCAATCGCCAAATCAAGTGAATTCTGTGTAAATTTTAGTGAGCCTTGGTGAAATTGCTGCGCGACCATAGTGGTTTGCACACCATCACCATTTTTAGTTTTACCTGAACTAAAAACGGACGAAGCGTAGACATCGGCAAATTCTGCTCGAGACTCTTTAAAGCCTGTCGTGTTTACGTTAGCGATGTTATTTGCTGTTACATCCAARTCTTTTTGCGCGGCCGCAATACCTGTCAATGCTATGTTAAAACTCATACTCTCACCTCTAATTTCTTAAGGTTAATTCTCTAAAACTATTATGCTATTTCAGCAATGTCAGTTAAGCGCACCGCGCCTTCTTTCGTGTTAATAACGATGCCATTTGCACCATTAACATTCACACTATCTATATTTCTGAATGTCGCTGATGGAAGTGTTTGGTACTCGCCTTCAATCATTCCTTCAGCTTTGATGGTGTACTCACCCGGAGGCATTGTTTCACCGTCTTTATTTTTACCGTCCCACGTAAACCTGACTGCACCGGCGCTTTGCTCACCAAACTCTAATGTATTCACCAGGGCACCAGCTTCGTCATAAATTCCTACGGATAAATTCTGTACTGGCTCTTGCACGATAACAGAGCCTTTTGATAAGGAATCTCCACCATGCTCTAATGTCGTAGACTCCAGCAACGCCTTTTTACCAATTAATGTTGATGCTTGTAGTGCCGAGTTTGAAGTCATAGATGCAGCTAACGAGTCAAAGTTCTCATTTAGCTTCGAAATCCCCTCAGCCATTGTAAAACTCGTCATTTGCGCAATCATCTGGTCGTTATCAGCAGGTTTACTCGGATCCTGAAAGGACAGCTGTTGAGTAAGTAGCGAGAAAAAGTCCTCTTGCGACAACTCATCCCTGGGCTTTTGCTCCTCGGCCTGCTTTTGCCTGTCCCAGTAGAGTGAATCTACACCCGTTGATGTGGCATTTACGTTATTACTCATCAGCTGTTACTCCCAATTAGCGCTGGCCTAGTTGCAGCGTTTTTGTCAGCATCTGTTTTGCTGCATCTGCAACTTGTACATTGGTTTGATATGAACGGGACGCTGAAATCATATTTGCCATCTCTTCCACCACATTCACATTCGGTTTATAAATGTAGCCATTTGCATCTGCACTGGGGTGATTGGGGTTATACTCCACTTGAAGTGGCTTATCACTCTCAACTACACCCAGCACTTTAACTCCTACAGATGAACCGGCAGCATTGCTTTGAGACGCTGCGGCCTTGGTAAGTTCAGCGGCAAAAACGGGATGTCTAGCTCGATATACTTTATCTTGGCTAGAGCTAACGGAGTTTGCATTAGATATATTACTCGCGGTCGTATTCAGGCGCACATTTTGTGCACTCATGCCAGAACCTGCTATATCAAAAACGTTATATAAACTCATCGTTATGCCCCTTGACTACCTAGAGCTTTTTTAAGCCCTTTGAACTTACCAGATAGGAACTGCATACTGGCTTGGTACTCTAATGCGTTTTGTACATACAAGTTTCGTTCCACCTGTATATCAACTGAGTTACCATCACCTGTATCTGCTTGATTTGGCGAACGATATAGCTCAGATGAATTACTCATTTTAGTACCACCACTTAGGTGCTTGGCATCTGTTCTGACCATATCATTGCCGCTTCTTTGCGATGACTTTGCCGCTTTCAAGGCACTCGCAAAATCGATATCTTTCGCTTTATATCCTGGAGTATCTGCATTTGCGATATTGCTTGCTAAAATTTCAGCACGTTGAGAACGAAGTAGCATGGTGTGCTGATGTACACCCAACGCTTTATCGAAACTGATTGCCATTATCTCACTCCAAAAATTTGACTCATCAGATAAAAGCAATATTTAGGCCAATTAGAAAATAATTTTTAGTTCTTATAATTCAATAAGATAAGAGTATACAGATAGCATTTAATATTCTCTGCATCAGTTTACACAGTACAATATAGGGAATTTTTATCAGCATTAAAGGAATGACTTTCACGATTGTGACAATCTCAAGAGGATACCTATATGAATTAAATAACGGCAGAGCGTTTAAAGTAACTTGGCGGAGTGGTACTGGTTTGTATAATGCTGACTCAATTTGAAGGAGTGAACCTGATGCGAACTGCGTTAAAAATGCCTTATTTAGGCCAACTCAATAGTGAAATTTTTGCCTGCCTACAGAGCGTAGTTACCTCAGCGGAAGCAGGGTTATTGACAAGATTTTCTCGCCTCAAAATAGACCACTTAATTAAGGTACTTGGTATTAGGGATCACAGCGGCTGGATAATAAGTTATTATTCCGAGCTCAAATTGGTTAAGTGGATTAATATTATCAGTAAGAATTTAGAGTCTAAAAATAGCTCACTAGATGAAAGAGGCTGTTACAGTTAGTGAAGTTGTTGTCAAAGTTTAAGGCACCTGCTGGGTACAGCGTTTTTGTACCGCAATAAATCAACAGGCAAGCTTCCCTGCTGCCATTATTGTGTTAAGTTTTCTTCTGATAAATGATACCAGGATTACACCTGATCATGTTGAAGTCATCGCTTAACCCGGCCATTGACTCTGAGGCTCCCAAAAACAAATACCCTTTTGGATTAAGTGATTGCGCAAACTGCGAAATTATTTTGGCCTTCACCTCAGGTGCAAAGTAAATCAGCACGTTGCGACAGAATATCACATCAAACTTTCCCATCAGCGCATAAGAATCAAGTAGGTTCAAATGCCTAAAGCTCACCATTTTGCGGATTGGCTCAACCACCTTTGCCATGCCATTACCACTATCAGTGAAAAATTTCTTCCTGCGCTCTGGGGATAAGCCTCTGGCTAGTGCAAGTGCATCATATTCTGCGTTCTTGCACATATCTAACATAGTGTTAGATATGTCAGTGCCTACAATTTGTACACCCATTTTCAGCGAGCCTGGGCTCTTGCTTGTATATTCATTCGCCGACATCGCTATCGAATACGGTTCCTGTCCTGACGAACTGGCAGCAGACCAAATCTTTACCGGTCGCCTTAAGTCTTTAAACTCTGGCAAAATTTTGGTTTTGATTAACTCAAATGGGTAAGTGTCGCGGAACCAAAGCGTTTCATTTGTGGTCATTGCATCAACCACGGCGGCACGCAGTTGCCGCTCATGTGGACTAAGCGTTTTAGCCACTAAAGATGAAAGCGTTTCCACACCGAAACGAGCCATAAGAGGGGCTAACCTACTTTTAACCAAGTATAACTTATTGTCACCCAGCACAATACCGCACTGTTGTTCCAAAAAAGTTCTAAATTGATCGTACTCTTTTTGCTCTAAATGCTTATTTTCCAAGTGCTACCACCAGCTTTAATCACAGTGAACCCATTTTTTAACCGCTGCTGCCAACTCATCAGGGTTAAACTTTGCAATAAAATCATCAGCGCCGACTTTTTCTATCATCGCTTGATTAAATACACCACTCAATGAAGTATGAAGTATTACATGCAATGGCGCTAATTTCGGATCCGCTTTTATTTCTGCTGTTAATGTATAGCCGTCCATTTCAGGCATTTCAACATCAGAAATTAATAATCCAACGCGTTCAGTGACATTATTTTGACAGTCTACTTCTGCTATCTCTCGTAATCTGATTAACGCCTCCTTACCATTTTTAGCCAGCTCGGTTTGAACACCCAGAGGCTCAAGCGCACGTTTTACCTGATTACGAGCAACAGCTGAGTCGTCAGCAATGAATACTATACGTTCACCAAGATCTTTTTGCATCTCACCATCAGATACAATATCGGCACTCACTTCTGTATTGATTGGACAGATCTCATTGAGAATCTTTTCTACATCTAAAATTTCAACTAATTCATTTTCAATTTCAGTTACCGCTGTCAGGTAGGAATAACGGCCTGCACCAGACGGTGGCGGCATTATTTTTTCCCAGTTCATGTTGACGATACGCTCGACAGCGCTAACTAAAAAGCCCTGAACGGAGCGGTTGTACTCAGCAATAACAATAAAACAATTGCGAATATCCTGAATAGGTGGCCCACCTACTGCAAGTGACATGTCTATCACAGAAATAGTTTGACCACGAATATGGGCTACCCCCCTGATGAGAGGGTTTGACTTTGGCATACTCGTGAGTGCTGGGCATTGCAGCACTTCCCGGACTTTAAACACATTGATGCCGAAGCGTTGTCGACCTTGAAGCCGAAAAAGTAATAGCTCGAGACGGTTTTGACCAACCAGTTGTGTTCGTTGGTTAACCGAGTCTAAAATACCTGCCATTTCAATCTCCTACTGTATAAACCGCTAATCGGAACGATCTTTGCTTCGACTCTGATATGGTTTACCACCCTTGATTAGGTGCAGTTATTAAAGCAGAATCTTTATACCTTGTTTCACCCCATAAGCATAGTCGAAACATCATGAGTTTGTTAAAAAAAACCCGTTACATTCAATTTTTTTGTTTGTTCGCTCATTTTATAAGCATAGGATATGGCCACTGTCAGCAATATGACAACAAAGCCTTGGAACAAACTGCTGTCGATTTTGTTGCTCCACAGGTAGAACTTGACCCTGATAGCCAACTATCAATATTTGCTATACCACTTGACTCAAGAATCCCCACTAGAGTGTGTCAAGCACCACTGGTACACAGCACAGCAGCGACACCACCATTTAATACCCAAGTTACTGTTCAAATAAAATGTGATGATTTACAAGGGTGGACACAGTATGTACATGTGCGCATTGAACATTTGTTTCCAGTGTTAGTTAGCGCGACCATGCTAGAAAAAGGTAGAGTGATAACGGAAGATGACATTAAAGTCGAAATGCAGCCTAAACGGTTTCGTCGAGTTTCATATATAGAAGATCGAACCTTATTAATTGGTAGTCGCAGTAAAAGAAACATCCGTGAAGGGCAGGCATTTACACAGTCACATATCTGTATGGTTTGCAAAGGCGACAATGTTACTATTTTTGCCAAATCAGGGGGGCTTGTTATTAAAACTCAAGGTGAGGCAATGCAAGATGGTAACAGGGGTGAACTAATTACTGTGAAAAATATTCGCTCAGGCAAAACCTTACGTGCTAGAGTAATAGAAGTGGAAACAGTAGAGGTGAATTTATGAAAAATTTGCTAAAGTAATACTGTTTCGCGCCGATATTATGGCTGAGAGTATAATATTATTGGGTCTATAATCATGGTCAATCAAGTTAACGGTCAAAACCAGTCCTCCACCGTTGCAAACAACGTTAAACAGCAAAAAGCTGAATTGCAACGAAATGAGGCCAGTGCTACAGCGGCTAAAGCGCCCGCTACCCCAAAAGCTGCGGCAGATTCCGTCAGTCTAACACCACAAGCACAGCAGTTAAAAACAGTGAATGAAAAGGCACAGCAGTCTTCAGGCTTCGATGACAAGAAAGTCGAAGAGCTGAAAAAAGCGATCGCTGAAGGCAAATACCAAGTTGATGCCGAAAAACTGGCGAAGAACATAGCTGCATTTGAGTTTGAAATATATGGATGATTTGGTTCGGCTTTGCCACCACAAACTTTCTGAACAAATTGTAACGCTAGAAGCGATGACCCAGCTTCTGGCGCGCGAGCTTGATGAACTAGCCTCTCGCCGTGGCGACCACCTCAAAGAGGTTGCACGGGAAAAACTCTCTTATATATCTAAACTTCAAAAGCTCGATAAGGAGCTAGCGCAGACAGACCCTAAAGTATTTCAGCACGCTGAGATAGTGCCCTTGGTAAGTAAAGTACGCGCGTTACTTGCCGAATGTCAGACCAAAAATGAAGTTAACGCCAAAACAGCTCATCAAGCCAACGTCAGCACAAGAGAGCTAAAGAGTATTTTAATTGGTGCACCAACATCCGTCACTTATGGTCAAGATGGCAACGTCAAGAGCAGTGATGGTGAACTGGTAAGGAACCTTAAAGCTTAATTGGTATTTTTTACCTAAACACGCCTTATGCTCTAATTTAACGTCGCCCCGCTCCTATAAACAGTGGCACGCCGTATTATTAGAACCTTGTCCATGTTCTAATAAAAACAGTAAAGCACTTGGCGATAGGTAGTTAACCCGAACTTCAAACAATTAACTCGTTTCTAGCGGCTTGTTTTAGCGCTAGCTGTACGCTGAGTTCACTTCCAATAGCCAGCGATTGGTGCGTAAATTTATACCAACTTTCTTAATAAAATGCTCTATTTTGAGGTTAGAAAATATTAAGTTGTGCGTTAGCAGTAACGAGTTAGAACATCCCTTATCCAAACCTCAGGATAGTTACACGCAAATTTATGCTATTTGAAGCTATACGACACTTTTTTAATCTTTTGCGGCTTAACTTGCGTGATGTATAGATCATACACCCGCTTCATATCCAGCTCGAGTTCGGTAGCGTATGTATCTCCCACTGCGTAACTCTTCAGCACTTTTGCCCCTCTCACTAACCCATTTACTTGGCTTTTTAAGCCATCGTTTTGTGCTATGGCACCTTTGACAGTCGTAGTTGATGTTAACTTTTGACCGTACAACTGTTCGGCAAGCTCTCGATATGCTTCTAGCTTTGAAACTTTAATCGCCATTAACTGTTTTTCACCAGCAGTATTTCCAGGCTGGGCACTTAACGGCGCATACCCAACAGCACGTAGCACTGGGAAAATATCAGGCTGGACTGTCTCATATTCAATATGCTTATCGATCATGCTTGAACAACCGCCAAGCAAAACCAGAGCACAAACCATAATCCAAGCATTATTAGGACTGATGATACGCATTTTGCTTCTCTCCACTATGTATCGATGTGCTACTACTGCCCTGATACAATTCTTATTACCATCTGCTAGCATGGTAATAGTAGCAATCATTGATATGAATAATTCACTGATAAGTATTATGCACGAATCCTGCCACAATTTGGCATAGGTATTGCTGTTGTAATAAGTAGTCTTAACACTGAGTATCTGAGTATGAAAACGCAATTCGCACTGAGCCTTTCATTTATATGTATGGTATTCCACATTCCATCTCACGCAGAATGGTTTGAGGTGACTGGGGTGGCTGATATAAAAAATGGCGACCATCAGAAAGCAAAAAAGCAGGCTGTTAATGATGCCATCACCCAAGCACTACTTTTTTCTGGTGCAACCGTAAGCAGTGTGCAAACCGTCACCGACGGTGTGCTTACGCAAGATCAGTTGAAAATCCGCGCTAATGGCGAAATTCAGGGTGCTGATGTAATTGCAGAATCAAGAGTGGGTGATGCTTGGCAAGTAACACTACATATCGATATCACCCCACAACAAAGTCAATGCTCTACCAGTGCATACAATAAGCAAATTGCAATAACACAAAGTCAACTCAAAAATAAGCATCAAGCTACTTTGGGTCAAATTTTTGACGTTAACAAGATTGTCAGCGAGCGCCTTTATCATACCCTGTCAGATCAAAATCAAAGCGTTGAACCGGTGCCCTATTTTGCTCAAAAAATAGATGTAAATCGGTTTTTTAGTCAACGATTCGATTACAACGAGCAGTTAATCGAAACAGTAACAGCAAACACAAATAG
>NZ_RDBW01000014.1:0-107242 GCF_003934235.1 Pseudoalteromonas sp. J010
GATTTACTCCTTCAAAGTGAGCAAGTATTAAGTCAAATTGGTATTAGGTATTTAAGCTGAGCGTCGGATACCTACTTAATTTCCACACGGGCTGAGCGCATTACGATGTCATCGTTTAACTCAATACCAAGCCCCGGCTCTTCTGACACTCTAAAGATACCGTTTTTAGGTTGTGGATCTTGCAAGCACAATTCTCTGTTCCACTTTTTAATTGCATAAGTATGGTGCTCATGGATCAGGAAGTTGGGGATCGCGGTTTCTAAGTGTAATGAAGCCGCGGTTGCGACTGGCCCGCCACAAACATGCGCCTGAATACGAATATCAAAGATATCGGCGTAGTCACATACTTTCTTGGTTTCTGTAAAACCACCACATAAGCCAATATCTGGCTGTAGTACATCAATACTTTGATCTTCAAAATAAGGACGGACACCCCAGCGGTTATACAATCGCTCACCACCAGCGATTGGCACAGAGGTTTTGTTTGCTACCTTTGCATGTAAAGAGTGGTTAAGATAATTCACAGGCTCCTCGTAATACATACAATCAAATTCTTCAGCGATATCCGCAATTTGAATAGCTGATGTCGCGCCTGGTAGGCTGTGGCACTCAAAAATAATGTCCACTTCATCGCCTACCGCTTCACGAATAGCCTGCATTCTCGCACGGTATAATTTCATTTCTGCGCGTGAAATTAGCTTTGTTCTATCGTAATAAGTGTTGCCATCTTTATCGTACTGAATCGGGTCAACTTTAACCGCATCGTACCCTTCAGCAATAGCTTTATGTGCCGCTTCGGCATATTCGTGTGGTTGCACCAATGCTTTAAACTCGCTATCCCAGTCAAACTGTAATTGTGAGGCATAGGTGCGAAGCTCAGGGTTCACTTTACCACCAAGCAACTGATAAACCGGTAGATTTAAAGCTTTACCTTTGATGTCCCAAAGCGCGGTATCTATTGCTGACATCGCCGCATAAACCACAGGTCCCCCACCTAAACCCCAGAAGCTTTCTCTGAGCATACGTGACCAGAGCAACTCAGTTTGAAAAGGGTCGTGACCAATCAAAAAAGCTTCAGCCATTTCTTTGATCATACTGGCCGCGGCGCTGTGACCAAGGTCGTATGCAAGGCCTGCTTCACCTACTCCTGAAATACCTTCATCGGTGTGAATACGTACAAAAACCGGTGTCCAAGCAGGTCTATCTGGACAATGAATATCGAAGACTTCGACGCGATTAACTTTCATGTTGACTCCTATTGAGCAAAGCTTGGGTCTAGGCGGTAAGCTTTACGAAGCATTGCAGGCCAAGCAAGTTGGCCTCCGGTGCTACCGCTGTGCACGACATTCGCTTGATTATAAATATTATCAATAATGGGCTGTGGTACAGGTACCGCTTGTTGTCCCGTTGCTTGAATCGCAACTTGAATTTCGCATGCACGCTGTAAGTCATAAAAACGCATAAAGGCGTCACCTACCGTTGGTCCTACCGTCAAACCGCCATGGTTTACTAAGAGCATATGGTTTGTAGTGCCCAAGTCATCTTGCAGGCGCTTTTTCTCATCCATATTGACCGCCAAGCCTTCGTAACCATGATACGATAACGATGGTAAGGAAAACATACTATGCTGACTCAACGGCAGTAACCCACATTCTAGGCTTGCGACAGCTATCGTCTCCTTGGTATGAAGATGGATAACACAATGCGCATCTTCTCGCACCTCATGGATTGCGCTATGAATAGTAAAGCCCGCAGGGTTAATTTTAAATGGCGTGTCATCAAGAATATTCCCCTGCAAATCAACCTTCACCAGGTTGGAGGCGGTCACTTCATCAAACGTCAAACCAAAGGCATTAACAAGATAATGGTCTGTCCCAGGTAAACGCGCCGACATATGCGTATAAATTAAGTCTCCCCAACGAAAGTGCTCAACCAGTCGATAGCAAGCTGCAAGGTCAACACGCAGTTGCCATTCATCTGCGCTTACTTTGTCTTTTAGATTTAACTGAGGTAATTCGAACATGGGGATCCCTTATTGACTCCACATCTGGATGTATAGAAGTCTAAAATAGCTTAATTATATCTTCAACTAAAAACCACCGCGAACGGTGGTTTTTTATTTTTAACGTCGAGCTGATGTTGTTATTCAACTTTAGATAGATACTCTGCAATAGCATCGATTTCTGCATCAGAAACATTCGCAACCATCGCTTTCATTGCAGCCGACATACCATTGTTGCGTTTACCTGACTTAATGTCTTTCATCTGTGCCGCTAAGTATTCTTTGTTCTGACCGTTTAGCTTTGGATACAGAGGCATGATTGGTGCTTTACCTTCTGCACCATGGCAGGTTTGACACATTTTAGCTGTGTATAGCGCTTTACCATCAGCAGCCATCGAACTTGTTGAACCAAGTGCACATATAGCCACAGCAGTCCCTACTAGTAGTTTTTTCATCTTGCTCATATCATTACTCTTTTTTGTTGACGGTTAACATTGTAAGTCAGTGTAGACTAAAGTTTGACCTTAAGCCTAATCACTACCACATCAAATCATCTGGGACTTCAAAGTCAGCATAAGGGTCATCCTCGTCACCTTGCTGATTGTCCTCTACATGGAAAACGATATATTTTTCGTCTACCTCAGCAATCTTTCTTGCTGGTTCATCTTGTAATACGTAGAACTTATCCTCTAATACACAAATGGCCAAACGCCCCTTAGCTAAGGCTTGTTGTGTTTGAGCGTTTACGTCTAGCTCTTTAACTTTATTTTGATAAGTAAAGTTAAAGGTGACATCTCCACGGATAGCATCTTGATTGTGATGTTCCAAGATCTGTTTTACTCGAGCTATCTGCTCTTTGTTTTTTTGCGCCTCTAACTTGGCTTGATTTAACTCTTCAGCACGTTTTTGCTGCTCAAGCTTGGTTTGCTCAATATGCTTTTGAAGATCGGTTTGGTCGCTTGTAGCGCCCTTCTTTTTTTTCTTTTGCTGCTTACGCTTTTGCGTTTTCGCAACTTTCGCTTTGTGCTCAGTTGTTAGGCCAGCTTTTAGCAACTGCTCTTGCAGTGAACCCATAATGCAACTCCGTAAAATAGACTTTTCACTATTTTAACTCAGCAATTTTGATTGACCAGTGAGTAATTACGCCAATTCACTGTAAAACTATCAAAATTACTCTATAACATCGTGATGTAGCGCAAAAAATTGTCAACTAGTTTGCTTTAATTTAAGCTAAGTCATCAAAATTTAAAGCTTTCCAGCGCAATGCCCATCATCCACTTATTACTCTGCTCTGTTGCAATCTTTTTTGTATTGTACGCACCACAACCATTATTGGCTGAATTTTCAGAGCAATTTATGGTGTCCGCTTCCGATGCTGGCATGCTGATGTCTGCAACCATGTTACCGCTTGCCATTGCCCCAATTTGCTATGGTTTGATACTTGCCAAATCTAATCCCTTGAAAATTTTAAAGTGGACAATGCTGTTACTGGCGTTAAGCAACCTTGCTTTTGCATCTGTAGACTCATTCTCTGGACTGTTATTAATTAGGTTGATCCAAGGGTTATTGTTACCAGCTGCACTTACCGCCATGACGGGCTACATAGGCCAACAATTTAGTGGAGCATTGTTGAAAACAAATATGAGCCTGTATATTGGTAGCAGTATCGCTGGGGGTTATTTTGGTCGTACATTGGCTGCAAATTTTGCAGTGTGGTTTGAATGGCAGAGCTTTTATTATCTTAACGCTTTATTGTTGATAGTACTTGCTTTTAGCATTAGCGCGAGTAAAAACAAACCACCTATCATTACTGCAACTAAGATTAAAGACTATTTAGCACCACTTAAGCAGACTCGCCTAGTTCGGCTATATAGCTCGATATTTTGCATGTTTTTTTGCTTTGCTGGCTTACTTAACTTTTTACCCTTTATACTCAAGTATGACTTTAAGTTAACCGACCCTAGTAAAGTAGGCTGGGTCTATACGGGTTACTTAGTGGGAGCATTAGGCTCGACAATTACGCCTTGGCTACAAAATAGATTTCAATCAACATGGCAATTTCTAGCCATAGTGTTTTTTATCTACGCTACAACTATTGCGCTTTTACCAACAGCTTCACTCGTCTTTTTTGTGCTGTTATTTACACTTTTTTGCGCGTGTATGTTTGTCATCCACACTACCGCAGCACCGCTGGCTAACAGTATTAGTCAAGCTCCCGCAACGGTAACAAATGGCGCCTATGTATCTTTCTATTACTCGGGTGGAGTACTCGGCTCCTACCTACCCGGCCTCATTTATGAGTATGCAGGATTAAACTGGTTTGCCGTGTCACTTTTTGCAGTATGCACATTAGGGCTATGCTTAAGTCTTAGAAATGCAATCCAACCAGCGCGGTGAGTGCCCCGTTGATTGCCAAAAATGATTTAGGTTATCTAGAGTCACAACCCAAGTTTTAGTATTCACTAATGGGTGGCACTGCCATCGCATCGCAGATTGTAGTTCACTATCGAGCCACAGCTCTACTTTTTGCTCGCTATCATTACAAAGGGCAAGAGCTGAAACACAGCCTTGTTCAACACCCAAATATTTTGCTAATCGCTCTTTGGAAGCAAAACCCAAACGAGATAGTCCCTGCGCTTTTGATAACGCTTTTAAATCGACTTGCTTATCAGCAGGAATAATAAAAAGAAAATGGCGCTTTCCATAGTTGTCTCGCAAAAAAAGATTTTTCAGGCGCGTCCCTTCTCTTACTAATCCCAGCTCATCGGCATCGCTACACGTATGTAAAGGAGGATGATCGTAATTCAGGTAGTCGATACCTAATGTAGCTAACTGCTTTGCCAATGCTTCGGGATTGTTTCTAATCACAAGCACTGGCCTCTAAGCTGTACACTACGTTGGCGCCAATAAACATCGGTAATTTTATAGCCTGCGCCACAATAGCGCTCGCTAGCCAAAGCAGGCTTTAATAACGCAACAGCTTGTTCTTCGAGCTTGAGTTTGAGCGCGGGTGAATCTTCTATGCGTTCAAACTCAGCAAAACGTTTAAGCTCGCGCCTTGACATTGGCTTGCTTGAGTCCAATTCCATTCTTGGAGTTGCCTTTACCGTCACAATAAATGCAAACTCTTGCTCACCAGACGCTGACTGACGTTTGTGGAGCGATTGTTTCTCAATTACTAGCACAGGTTCGTCAGACTTAGATGCACATCCAGCGAGTGTACTAAATGCAATAACAAAAAACAGGCAACGTTGAAACATAGCTAACTTAATAATTATTCTTTCGGTTCAGTGTAACAAAGACTACAAAAAAATAGCGAAATTTTTTGCCAAGGGTTGACGAGTAAATAAAAAATGATTAGATTTCGACTCGTCTAGAAGACGAAACGTGGGGCTATAGCTCAGCTGGGAGAGCGCCTGCCTTGCACGCAGGAGGTCAGCAGTTCGATCCTGCTTAGCTCCACCACTTTTCTTTCCTTCTTTATTTTCATCCTAATACCACCTAAAAAAGAAAAAAGCCCAAGTCTATTGACCCGAGCTTTGCAGTTACTTATGTCATTATTCTGTGTTATACCAATTTCCTTAATTAAGTGGTCTATTTTAACGCGAGAAAATCTTGTCGATAACTTCGCTACCGTGTCCTGCTTTCGCTAAGGTACCTACATCTATATAGGCAACGCAAAAATTTTGCTATTTATTTGTTCTAAATAAGAAATTTTTAACGCTGTTAGCGTCAGATTTACTACCTCAAATTGAGCAAATATTAAGTCAAATTGGTATTAATTCACACTATTCTCTTACTTGGCCTTCGCCATTTACTAAGAACTTTTCCGTTGTAAGAGACTCTAGACCCATTGGCCCATAGGCGTGTAATTTAGTTGTCGCAATACCAATTTCAGCACCTAGACCTAACGCTGAACCATCGCTAAAACGAGAAGATGCGTTTACCATCACAACTGATGCGTCGACACTACGTTGAAACAGCGCTGCTGTCGCTTGGTTTTCTGTACAAATAACTTCAGTGTGGTGACTCCCAAAGCGGTCGATATGTGCAAGTGCCGCATCAAAGTCTGCAACTTGTCGTATCGCAATTTCTAAGCTTAAATATTCTTCACCAAACTCATCTTCATTCAGCACCACTGCATGCTCAAAATAATCAGCACTTTGCTTACACGCATTTATTTTTACGCCTTTTTCAGCCAACGCAGCAGCCGCTCTGGGTAAGAAGTCTGCAGCAATATCTTGGTGCACAATAAGCCCCTCAAGTGCATTACATACGCCTGTGCGCTGAGTCTTACCATTTAACAGCAAGGCTAGTGCTTTGTCCAAATCAGCATCCTTATCAATGTATAAGTGACAAACGCCTTTAAAGTGCTGAATAACGGGTACTGTACTGTTCTGTGTAACGAAGTTGATCAGCCCTTCGCCACCACGGGGTATGATCAAATCGATATAGTCTTTTTGCTGCATCAACTCCATTAATAAACCACGGTCTGGATCTGGAATTACAGAAACCAGCGCAGTAGGCAAGCCGTGCTTTTCTAGCGCTTTGTGCATCGCTTTGGCAATCTCTAGTGAGCTGCAAAGCGCTTCCTTACCGCCTCTTAAAATCACACCATTACCTGATTTAAAGCACAATGCTCCAGCATCTGCTGTCACATTCGGGCGTGCTTCATAAATCATGCAAACAACACCAAGTGGCACTCGCATTTTGCTAATTTTAATGCCATTTGGTCTTACCCCCATATCTCGCAGTGCACCGACAGGATCGTCTAGTTGAATAATCGTTTCGATGCCCTCAGCCATACTTTCGATACGCGCTTGGTTTAGCGTCAATCTATCTATCATGGCATCGCTAAGTTGATTATCACGCGCTGCAGCTAAATCAGCTTCGTTAGCAGTGATAATTGCCTCACTGTTTTCACGAATACCTTTGGCCATATCTGTAAGGACTGCATTTTTTTCTTCTGTAGACAGCAATGCTAACTTCTTTGCAGCGGTTGCTGCTTGTGATGAAATATCTGTAATTAAACTCATACCTTAAGACTTCTCCAATAATGCAATATCTTGTTCTGAAATAACGGGCCCAATGCTGTCTTGAATTTTTTCGCTGATCGGACTTTCTTCATGTTCGGTTAAAAAGTTAAGTAAACAACTACTATAGTTGGTCGTTGCTTTCGCGAGACGCTTACCATCTTTGCTACGTACCAGCACGGTATCCCCTACAGAGAATTCTCCTTTCACTTCAGCTATCTCATCACCACTAAGCTGCCCAACAACCTGATTATCACTTTCACCATAATCACTTTCTACAACCAACTCACCTTGTTCGGATGCCGTGTGAGTCATCCAATGTACAGCCTCTTGCATTGGTTTGTCATAAGCGGTGAAAACAGTGCCAGGGTTTTTACCTGCCAGTAGTTGTTCAAAAGTGGTCTCTTCAAAACCATTGACAATATATGTGTCTATACCGTGAGACGTTGCCTTTTCGGCCGCTTCAATTTTTGTTTTCATCCCACCAGTACCTACCTTGCTTGTTGGGCACCCGGCCATGTCGTAGATTTCTTCTGTGATCTCTGTCACCTCTGAAATCAACACTGCATCAGCGTGTAAATTGGGGTTTTTAGTATATAACCCACTGACGTCAGAGCAGATAATCAAGCCATCAGCATCTGCCGCAGCAGCAACCATAGCTGATAGGTTGTCATTATCTCCAACTTTCAAATTATCGGTGGTCACCGTGTCATTTTCATTGATAATAGGCAGTATTCCGTGCTCCAGTAAAGTGAATATGGTTTCACGGATACTGGTATATCGCTCCCTATCACGCAAGTCACCATGAGTTAATAAGATCTGTGCTGACGGAAAGTCGAAGAAACGATCCCATGTCGCCATCATTTCTGTCTGTCCCGCTGCGGCCATTGCTTTTTTAACCGCAATACTTGGATGATCTGAATTTGGAAATAAGTGTGACCCTGCAGCAACAGAGCCTGAGGAAACCAAGATAACCTCAATACCCCGAGCCCGACAGCGCACTATAAATTGCGCGATGCTGAGTAAGTAGCGGGAACGGCAACCATCTTGCTCAGGTGCAATTAATGCACTTCCAATTTTGATAACGATACGCTTTGATTGTTTCATCGACATAAATTCCTGCTTAAATTCACCACTCACTCACACAAGGGTACTCAAATACCTTCTACTAGAAGACAACAGAAAAGCGCAATGCTTCGACCAAAACGGCCAGCAAATAGATAAAACAAACAGACGTGCGACAAACGATGTATATGCTTGATCGCCACACATGCTAAATCCAGACACAACACACAAAGTAGTTGGCTGACATTTCACTAATAGAAGATTGATTGTGACACCAAGTATTTA
The DNA here is from genome assembly GCF_003934235.1 of Pseudoalteromonas sp. J010. Lineage (NCBI taxonomy): Bacteria > Pseudomonadati > Pseudomonadota > Gammaproteobacteria > Alteromonadales > Pseudoalteromonadaceae > Pseudoalteromonas > Pseudoalteromonas sp. J010. The sequence continues at coordinate 8,386 of NZ_RDBW01000014.1, forward strand.
AACCTCGACGTCGAGCCGTTTTCAGCAGAGGCCACCATGGTTTGGTGCGGCTGAAAAGGCTGTACCGCAATGAATAATTGCGTAATGAGTAGATTTTAAAGATGGCGTAAGCTCGCTCACGCCTTGAGTTTTATTACCTTAACGTAAGCTTAGGTCAGATTGCAACCTTCACACATATTAATTATTTATGACGACTATAAATAAACTTAATAACAGCCTATTTTCAATTATTTATTCACTTTCCCCTCATTCAAACTATGTTATAACTGGATGATGGCTATACTGATAAAAATGTTGGGATATTCCAACTAGGAGAATCTATGTCAGCAATCTACATTGCAGGTATTGCAGTATGTTCTGTAATCGCCCAATGGCTCGCATGGGCCTTTAAGGTTCCTGCTATTTTGTTTTTACTACTGATAGGATTAGCATTAGGTCCTTTTAGTGGAACGCTCGATCCAGATGCCCTGCTAGGTGACTTGCTTTTTCCTGTCGTGTCTCTGTCTGTCGCAGTTATTCTCTTTGAAGGGTCGCTTACCCTTCACTTTAAAGAGCTTAAAGGGATCGGTAAAGTTGTTCGAAACCTATGCTCGATTGGTATGCTAGCCACATTCGCGGTGATTGCGACAACCGCAATTCTGGTACTAGAGCTTAACTGGCAAGTCGCAGCTGTACTAGGCGCGGTATTAGTCGTAACCGGCCCAACCGTTATAGCTCCTATGTTAAATGCAATGCGCCCCGATAAAGACATAGATCGTATACTTCGCTGGGAAGGCATTGTTATCGATCCGATCGGTGCTTTGTTTGCAGTATTAGTATTTGAAGCCGTTTCTTTAGTTGGCAGTGAAGGGATCTTTAGTCACACACTCTGGGCGCTCATTTCCACCTTGGGTGTAGGAATAAGCATCGGTGTTATCTCTGGTTTTTTAACCAGTTTATTAATTCGTAAGGAATGGTTGCCATTCGAGCTACATAAGTTCGCTATTTTAGCTCTGGTGCTATTTAGCTTTACCATATCAAACCACCTTAGCCACGAGTCAGGTCTACTTGCCGTCACCATTTTCGGTATATGGCTAGCAAACCAAGACGATTTAGAAATAGATTCTGTGTTGGAGTTTAAAGAAGATCTTTCTATGATCCTCATTTCCAGTCTATTTATTTTACTAGCAGCGCGACTCAAGCTCGAAGATTTAATGCTACTGGACACGGATGTGTTCATCTTTTTAGCTGTGGTATTGTTTGTTGCTCGCCCACTATCCATATTTGTATCAACATTTAATACCGACTTACCGATTAAATCTCGTATTTTACTTAGTTGGATAGCCCCACGAGGGATTGTTGCAGCTGCTGTTGGGTCTGTTTTTGCACTTAGTATGACCAAGTCTGAGATTACTGATGCTGATAAAATGGTACCACTTATCTTTACAGTAATTATTATCACCGTTGTATTACAAAGCTTAACCGCAACACCATTTGCGCGCCTTTTAGGAGTTCGTCAACCCAAGCCAAACACCTTACTTATTATAGGTGCAAATCATGTTGCTCGAGCTATTGCAAAAGGCTTAAAGGATCAAAATGTTGATGTTTACTTGTCAGATCCAGCTTGGGAAAACTGTAAAATGGCAAGGATGGATGGTTTACCCTGTTACTATGGGAACCCCCAGTCAGAGCATGCAGAGCGCTATCTTCCGCTCACCAGTCTCAAATCTGTGTTGGCACTTTCTCCTAATCGTCACCACAATGCACTTGGAGTTCAGTATTTCTCACACTTACTTGGAGAGCAATGTGTTTACTCCCTCAAGTCATCTACCAATCATGCGAAAGCAAACAAAGACAGTGCGACTTTTCTTTCACGTCAGATTTTATTCGGTGACGAAGGTAACTACGCCAAACTCAGTAGTATGATGGCTAAAGGTGGAAAAGTAAGTGTAACTCGGATCTCTGATGAATTTGATTGGGAGCAGTATAAAGAGGTTAATTGTGAAGCAATACCTTTGTTTGTGCTAACTGAGCAAAACAAGGATGAAGAACCTTTATTGATCCGCCCATTCACTTCAGAGATGAAGAAACTACCAGAAGAAGGCGATAAGATCATTGCACTGCAGCCGCCAAAACTAACGGTGTTAAAGGATCCGAATGTCAGTAAAGAAGGGCAAATTGGTGCAAAGCTGAGTAATCAACAAATTACGTAACTTTAGTTTATACCAATTCTCTTAATTAAGTGGTCTATTTTGAGGCGAGAAAATCTTGTCGATAACCTTGCTATCGCGTCCTGCTATCGCCAAGGTACATACATGCGTGTAGGCAAGACAAAAATTCTGCTATTTAGTTGTTCTAAATAAGAAATTTTTAACGCTGTTAGCGTCAGATTTACTCCTTCAAATTGGTATTACTGGGCATACGGATATTACAGCTTATATCGGCAGCCTAGCGCGTTTTACTACGCTGCTAGGCATCTTTTGGGCTAACTGAGCAAGTGCAATTTGAATACGCTTATGCAGCTTTTTATCTGCAACTGCAGAGTGAAATAACCATCGGTAGGCATCTTCATAGTCTCTAGGACTACCATGACCATCATTAAAGACATCAACAAGGCGTAACTGGGCATTAAGATTTCCGAGCGCAGCCGCCTCTCTCAAGTAAGTCACAGCCATCGCTTTATCCTCTTGCACCAACTGGCCAACATCGTAATAGCGACCAAGTTGTTCAAGTGCTGCTGCCAGACCTTGCTCAGCGGCTTTTTTCATGTAGTAAAGCCCAAGCTCAACATCACGGTCTACGCATACGGCATAAGCAAGCATATCGCCATAGAGAAATTGATATGATGGCAGGGCCATTATTTCAGCGCGCGCTTCAATATCCCTTACCAACTGACACTCATCTGCTTTTACGCGGGCAAGGTGTTGGTTTTTATTAATAAGCTCAATCAACTCTTGCTGAGTATATAAGGGCACAGCCTCAATAGCTTCTTCAGCAAATGCTTTGTTAGGTATTGTAAGACCTAGCGCAACGCCCAGTATTGGTGCTGCAATATAACGGAGTAAGTAGTTCATTGAAAACCCATCAAAGTAACGCTAACTGATATACCAATTCACTTAATTAGGAGCTCTATTTTAAAGCAAGAAAATCTTGTCGATAACACCGCTGCCGCACCCCGCTTGCGCCATAGTACCTACGCTCTACAGGCAAGGAAAAATTTTGCTATTTATACCAATTTTCTTAATTAAGTGGTCTATTTTGAAACGAGAAAATCTTGTCGATAACAAGGCAAAAATTTTGCTATTTAGTTGTTCTAAATAAGAAATTTTTAACGCTGTTAGCGTCAGACTTACTCCTTCAAATTGAGCAAGTATTAAGTCAAATTGGTATTAGTTGCGCTAAACAAAAAATTTAATACAGCTAACGTTAGATTTACGCCTTCAAACTGAGCTAGTGTTAAACCTTATTGGTAATAACTATAGCAGGCTGTAGAGATAACTTTATCACCGCAAAAGCAATTTAATGAATAGTAACCCAGCAGCCAGCATACATACTAACCTTAATATCGGCAGGAGTAGGAAAACTTGTAGGAAAATAGACACAAAAAAAGCTGCATTTGCAGCTTTTTTAGATTGATAGCAGATTATTCAGTAAACGGGTTACGTACAATCATGGTTTCAACACGGTCAGGACCAGTTGAAATAATATCAATAGGAACGCCTGTAATTTCTTCTAAGCGTTTGATGTAGTTGATAGCAGCCTCCGGTAGCTGCTCAACAGAAGTTGCACCAAAAGTGTTTTCACTCCAACCTGGCATTTCTTCATATACAGGTGTTACTTTTTCATAGCCTTCTGCGGCAAGAGGTGTCACGTTAGTCACCGTGCCATCTTCAAGCTGGTAACCTGTACAGATTTTTACTTTTTCTAAACCATCAAGCACATCTAGTTTAGTTAAGCAGAATCCGCTGATGCTGTTAATTTGCACAGCACGACGCATTGCTACTGCATCAAACCAGCCTGTACGACGGAGACGACCAGTTGTTGCACCAAACTCGTTGCCTTTCTCGCCTAGATGTCTGCCAACTGGGTCTTGCTTGTCTTGGCCGTCGTAAAGCTCTGTAGGGAAAGGACCTGAACCAACACGAGTTGTGTAGGCTTTAACAATACCTAAAACGTAATCTAAGTGTAGAGGACCGAAACCCGCACCAGTTGCAACGCCACCAGCTGTCGTATTTGAAGAGGTTACATACGGATAAGTACCATGGTCGATATCTAGCAATGTACCTTGCGCACCTTCAAATAGAATATGGTCGCCGGCGTTGCGTGCTTGATCAAGTAGTTCAGTAACGTCAACAATCATTGACTTAAGTACTTTTGCAACTTCCATTGCATCATCATATGTCTTCTGGAAGTCAACTGGATCTACTTTGTAGTAATTGACCAAAGCAAAGTTATGGAACTCTAGTACTTCTTTTAGTTTCGCTGCAAATTGCTCTGGGTTGAAAAGGTCACCAACACGTAGGCCGCGACGTGCAACTTTATCTTCGTATGCAGGACCGATACCACGACCGGTTGTACCAATGGCTTTTTCACCACGTGCAAGTTCACGCGCTTGGTCTAGTGCAACGTGGTAAGGCAAGATTAAAGGACACGCTTCGCTGATCAATAGACGCTCGCGTACAGGAACACCACGCTCTTCAAGCATATGGATTTCTTTCATTAATGCGTCTGGTGCAAGTACCACACCGTTACCAATCACACATTTAACGTCTTCACGTAAAACACCTGATGGGATCAAGTGTAGTACTGTTTTTTCACCGTTAATTACTAGTGTGTGGCCCGCGTTGTGCCCGCCTTGATAGCGAACAACTAAAGAAGCCTTATCTGTAAGTAGGTCAACTACTTTACCTTTACCTTCGTCACCCCACTGGGTGCCCAATACAACGACGTTTTTACCCATTGCAAATTCACTTAGAAAAAATTAGGCGCAGATTTTACCAGAAAACCATAGTTGAGATCATCCCAATTTGCCTAATTTTTCTGCTTTCATTGATATTCATTATTTCTCATGTCTCTCTAAAGAATATAACTCATTGAAAATGCGGCTGAATAGGCACAAGTAAAGATGGCTAATAAATTTTTATATCAAAATTCGTAATCCATTCGAATTAATCGATAACTATCTCCTTGTTATCAAAAGTAAACTTATCGTAAAACGCAAAAAGCCCGACATCTGATGTCGGGCTTTCCTATCATAGCCATTGCAGCCAATAAGCACATGTTGCTATTGGCTAATTAGGTTATAGCTCTAAATCGTCCTCAGCTTCTACAAGACCTTTGCCTTCTTCATCTTCCGGAATGGTAGCTTGTGCTAGTAGCATTTCTCTCAGCTTACCTTCAATTTCATTGGCAATCTCAACGTTTTCTTTTAAGAACTTAATTGAGTTAGCTTTACCTTGACCAATCTTATTGCCCTTGTAGCTAAACCATGCACCTGCTTTATCAACGAGCTTATGTTTAACCCCAAGGTCGATCAGCTCACCTTGTTTAGAGGTACCTTCACCATACATGATGATAAACTCAGCTTGTTTAAATGGTGGTGCCACTTTGTTCTTAACAACTTTAACACGTGTTTCGTTACCAACGACTTCGTCACCTTCTTTTACCGAACCAATACGACGAATATCTAAACGAACTGAAGCGTAAAACTTAAGTGCGTTACCACCTGTTGTTGTCTCTGGGTTACCAAACATTACACCAATTTTCATACGAATCTGGTTAATGAAAACACATAGTGTGTTTGAACGCTTGATGTTAGCTGTAAGCTTACGCAGCGCCTGAGACATCAGACGAGCTTGCAGACCTACGTGCGAGTCACCCATGTCACCTTCAATTTCTGCTTTTGGTGTTAGCGCCGCTACTGAGTCAACAATAACCACATCAACTGCACCAGAGCGTACTAGCATGTCACAGATTTCAAGCGCTTGTTCACCAGTATCTGGCTGCGACACTAAAAGCTCATCAACATTTACACCAAGCTTTTCTGCATAAATTGGGTCAAGTGCATGTTCCGCATCAACGAAAGCACAGGTTTTACCTAGCTTTTGCGCTTCGGCAATCGCTTGTAATGTGAGCGTTGTTTTACCTGATGATTCTGGACCATAGATTTCAACAATACGACCTGTTGGTAAGCCACCAATACCAAGCGCAATATCTAGACCTAGTGAACCAGTTGAGATGGCTTCAATATCCAGTGCCTTGTTCTCACCTAGCTTCATAATTGAGCCTTTACCAAACTGACGCTCAATTTGTGATAGTGCTGCGTCTAGTGCTTTTTGCTTGTTATCGTTCATTTGCTTCTCCAATTCAGCCTAATGACACCTAGTATACTGTATGAAATTACAGTATCAAGTATAATTTTATGAATTTACTACCATCATGGTCTTTTTCAAAGCAAATTCAATGGCTTGCAACCTAACACTTGCTCTATCACCAGCAAAAACTTGATGAAAAGCAAGTACCTGTGTCCCATTTGCAACGGCAAACCACACGGTGCCAACGGGTTTATCAACACTGCCACCCGATGGTCCTGCAATGCCTGATACCGCAATAGCAACTTGGGCATTCGCAGCGCGCTGAGCACCTCGCGCCATTTCTAACACGGTTTGTTCACTCACGGCACCATATTGATCTAGTGTCTGTTGTGATACACCTAATAATTCATGTTTAGCTTGATTACTATAAGTAACAAAACATCGTTCAATGTAAGCAGAACTCCCGGGGGTATCTGTTAATGCGTAACTTACCCCACCACCAGTACATGATTCTGCGGTAGTGATTGTTACGCCTTTATTCGTTAGAATAGCGCCCAATTGTGCCGCATATTCGGCTATCTCTTTGTAGTGCTCCATAGGAAAACCTTTTAGGTATCAACAATGTCGTCAGATCTTTATTCAGAACACACTATAAACCAACAAACCCCAATGATGCAGCAATACCTGAGAATAAAAGCTCAGCATCAAGAAATTTTGCTGTTCTATCGCATGGGAGACTTTTACGAACTCTTTTTTGACGATGCAATTAGAGCAGCACAGCTTTTAGATATTTCACAAACATATCGTGGTAAAGCCGGTGGCAACCCAATTCCTATGGCTGGCGTTCCTTATCATGCGGTAGAAAATTATTTAGCGCGCTTGGTACAACTTGGTGAATCAGTAGCTATCTGCGAGCAAGTAGGCGATCCTGCGACAAGCAAAGGCCCTGTTGAGCGAAAAGTCGTGCGTATTGTTACACCAGGAACAGTAACAGACGAAGCTCTACTGCAAGAACGCCAAGATAATTTGTTAGCCGCGGTCTATCAACATCCAAAACAATTAGGCTATGGCGTCGCTTATTTAGATATAAACTCGGGTAGCTTTAACATTGTTGAGCTAAAAACGGATGAAGCATTGAGTTCAACACTACAGCGTCTACAACCTGCGGAGTTGCTGTATCCAGAATCGTTTCAAAATCTTTTAGTGCTTGAATCTATAAAAGGTAGCCGCCGCCGCCCTGATTGGGAGTTTGATTTAGATACTGCTAGACATTTACTTTGCCAACAATTCGAAACACGTGACTTAGTTGGTTTTGGTGTTGAAAAAGCAGAAATGGGGCTTATCGCAGCGGGCTGCGTCATGCAGTATGTAAAAGATACACAGCGCACAGCACTCCCCCATATTCGAGCCATTACGCTCGAAAAAAATGAGCATGCAGTGATCTTAGATGCTGCAACACGTAAAAACTTAGAGTTGACGGTCAATTTATCTGGTGGAGTTGAAAATACCCTTGCCCAGATATTAGATAAGTCCTCAACAGCAATGGGCTCGCGACTATTAAAACGTCGGATCCACACCCCAGTGCGTCAGCGCCAAGAACTACATTCTCGCCTGAATGCCATCGCCTGCCTGATAGAACAGCAGCTATGTATGGAAGTCTATGATGCACTGAAGCAAATTGGTGATATAGAGCGAGTTGTTGCTCGCCTTGCACTCTATACTGCTCGACCAAGAGATCTAACCAGACTGAGAAATGCACTGCAAGCGCTGCCACCTCTGCACGATATTTTACATGATGCTAAAGATCCCCGTATTCAATCCATTATTAACCAGTCACCGGTATTGCCTAAATTACAGGATTTATTAGAACGTGCCGTTATTGATAATCCCCCCGTACTGATCCGTGATGGTGGTGTAATCGCAGAAGGCTACCACGCAGAATTAGATGAGCTCCGCGCACTGAGCGCAGGAGCAACCGATGTGTTAGAAAAGCTCGAAGAGCGTGAGCGTGAACGCACAGGAATATCAACGCTCAAAATTGGCTACAACCGAGTCCATGGCTTTTACATTGAGATCAGCCGTGCCAATTCACATTTAGTACCAGCAGAATACATTCGCAGACAAACGCTGAAGAATAATGAGCGCTACATTATTCCTGAATTGAAAGAACATGAAGACAAAGTACTTGGTAGCCAGTCAAAAGCACTTGCGCTTGAGAAGCGTCTTTATGAAGAATTGTTTGAACTGATTGCGCCATACATTGAGCAGTTACAAGTAATGGCCGCAGCACTTGCAGATTTAGATGTGTTAAATACCTTAGCAGAACGTGCGCAAACACTCGATTATTGCAAGCCGACTCTAACCGAAGGAACAGAAATCGACTTGCTCGATGGCCGCCACCCAGTTGTTGAACAGGTTAGTAAAGAGCCCTTTATTGCCAACCCGGTTAAGTTAAATGATGAGCGTAAAATGCTCATTATCACCGGGCCCAATATGGGAGGTAAATCGACTTACATGCGTCAAACTGCACTGATTGTGTTGATGGCGCATATAGGTAGCTATGTACCTGCAAGTGCTGCCACTATCGGTTTGGTCGACCGTATTTTTACTCGAATTGGAGCCAGCGATGATCTTGCTTCAGGGCGCTCAACCTTTATGGTTGAAATGACTGAAACGGCCACCATTTTGAATAATGCTACTGCACAGTCATTGGTATTGATGGATGAAATAGGTCGTGGCACCAGTACTTATGACGGTTTATCTTTGGCCTATGCCACAGCAGATTATCTTGCAAGCAAAATAGCAGCCAAAACACTTTTTGCCACTCACTATTTCGAACTTACTGAACTGGCAGAGCAACAAGCAGGTCTTGTCAATGTGCATCTTGATGCTATTGAACATAATGATACTATCGCCTTCAAACATACAGTCATGGAAGGTGCAGCAAGTAAGAGCTTTGGTTTACAAGTTGCGAGTCTTGCTGGGGTGCCAAAAGCGGTGATCAAAATGGCTAAGCAAAAACTCGCTTTATTGGAGCAGCATCAAAGTGTGGTTGGTGAACAAACGAGCACCACACAAGCACCAATACAACAAAATCTCATGTTGGCCAACGAACCGTCTGAGGTAGAGGCACTGCTCGCAGATACCGATCCAGATGAGATGACACCGAAGCAAGCACATGCTTTACTATACCAACTTAAGTCCATGCTTTAATTAATAAAAAAGCGGCCAACGAGCCGCTTTTTTGTGTTCTAAAATGATGTTGCGATTAGAACGTGTGGTTATACTGAAGACCAAATACCATCGCATGACCTTTTGAGCGGAAGCCCCACTGGCTTTGTGCTTTGTCAGTCTCGATAAAGTTTTGTGTCTTACCTCTTAGCAAGCTAATACCGAAGTCAAGAGTTGCTTGATTTGGTAACGTGTATTCAGCACCAAAAGAGTACCAAGTACGGTCTGTATCTGGGATTGAAATCGACAGTAAGTTTTCATCCGCTGGCGACTCATCATAAGCCATACCCGCACGTAACTTAACATAGTCATTTAGCTGGTAATCTGCACCAAATGCAAAACGTAGCGAGTTCGAGAAGTTTTCTTCTTTTGTGAATGCTGATTTAGAAGTACCGATGATAGCTTGTAGCTCATCAAAGCTGCTCCATCCTGTCCACAATACGCTGTAGTGTACAGAGGTCGCCGCATTTAACTTATGTGAACCAGAAATTTCAGCGATTGCAGGTAGTGTGATATCGACATAGCCTGGAACAGACGCATTACTCGTTCCACCTAAGGTTACTGGTAACGCGCTGCGGAAGTGACCATCAAAAGTGATGTCTGTTTCGCTACGGTAATGGAAACCAAGACGGTTGTTTTCATCGATTTGATAAGCTACACCTACGTTCCAACCAAAGCCTGTATCGTCACCTTCAAGATGTACCGCTTCAAGGCTTGCCGGTTGACCTATGTTATTCGCACCTAAGTTACGGATAATTTTTGCATCGGCATAGACATGATTCACACCTAATGCAACACTCCACTGCTCGTCTACCTGATATGAAGCTGAAATACCGGCATTCACAGTCACAATTTCAGTTTCACCGGCGATTTGACCGGCAACATAATCTTCATCAAACTCTGTCGCTAAGCCAAACTGCGAGTATACACCTGCACCGATGGACCACTTGTCGTTATACTTGTGAGTGGCATAAACCGCTGGAATAACTGCGCTTGGTGCGATGCTATTGTCATTTAGTGCTACAGCTGGAACACCATTGTTTGTACCCGTCCCTGTTAGGCTTACATCAGGCTGTACGTACATAGCCGCCACAGAAAGCTGAGTACCAGATAACTGCCCCATTAGCGCTGGGTTACGGGCAACAACTGAGGCATCATCAGCCACAGAAGCCTCACCGGCATAAGCACGGCCAAGTCCAGATACATTTTGCTCAGCTAGCTGAAAAGCAGCTGCTAATGCCTGCGAAGACGATAAAATCGCACCCGAGGCTATAAGACCTAATAATACTTTGTTCATTCTCTGATCCCCTGTGTAATTATCACTGACATGCCAATGACTAAAAAACTACGCTTTATGAACATCTAGCTGAGTTACACCAGCTCATTGAGTGAGCTCAGACACTTAGCTATTGTCACTTTACAAATAGGTTGAATATTAAATTCCAGACACCCTACCTAAAAGCTGACTAGAAATCTCCTTTTTTGCGACTTTTTGGAGATTAAGTGAACATTTAACGTACAAATTACGCACTTTACATACTCATCGGATGAGCAAAACCACAAAAATGATAATAGTTATTAATATCATTGACGACTTTGCGACTCTTATATAAACTCTTGGGTCTAAGTGTGAATCCCTTTTTGAATGGCTACCCTAGCAAGGAGAACATCATGTCAATAGCATTACTACTTTTCGCTTTAGCATTTTGTGGTATTAGTGTTTATTGTCTTTGTAAAGCAAACTATTGTGCTTGTCGCCATGCTGGAGAGTGCGATAATCCTGTGAGCCAATTCTGGCTAGGCTCGATTGTTGCGGCGTTACTTTCTTTGCTACTCAGTTGCTCAGCATTACATTCGGAAAAGGGAACTTTGTTGTGGATCCTGATGATGGCAAGTTGTATGACAGGGGCGTTACTTTCAGCAAGGTGGCAGAACCTTAAACGACGTTGTAAAAATGCCTTTTCTCCCGCTGCACACTCAAAACCCTAAAAAACCTGAACTTTGGTTAAATAAGCAGTTGATCTCTTAACAAACGAGAAAGATTGATTTGGTAATCTAATGGCCGCACACTGGCAATCACTTTAATATCAGACCCACTTAGATCGACATCTTTGGCGGTCACATGATGCAAGTGCTTGGTATTATAAAATACCCGAACCAAGGGTGCGGTTGGCGCATGTTTATTCCCTTCAAGCACCAGCCCCAGACGTTCGTTTGTTAGCTTTACAATAGTACCTACGGGATGCACCCCCATACACTTTATAAAGCGTTGTACAAGGATTGGATCAAATTGTGCTTTACTTGATAACAAAAAGCGCAGTGCGTTAATCGGTTCATCAGCTTCTTTGTGATACTGATCCGAGGTAATAGCATCGTATACATCAACAATCGCCATCATCCTCGCCGCAGTACTCAGTGCATCCCCCTTAATTCCGCGAGGATACCCAGTACCGTCTAACCGCTCGTGATGATTTATAATCATATCTAGCATGATAGGGGTTATCCCAGCTTCCCCTTTACTGAGCCCTAACGACTGTGCGACGTGTTTTTTCACCGCCTTGTACTCAAGCTCTGTAAAGTGACCTGGTTTATTAATTAACCCTTGTGGCAACTTCGCATGACCAATATCATGCAGCATCGCTCCTGTGGCTAACTGCTCAATAATATGGGGCTGTAAGCCTAGGTGTTTTCCAAATACCGTGATCAAAATGGCACAGTTAGTCATATGACGCCAGTTATAGCCATCTTTGTCTTTGATCCGAGTTAAGATCGCCATAGCATTCGTGTTACGTAGCACCGAGGCGACAATATCTTTGCTCACTTCGTTAATCAGCGTCATGTCGACTTTCAAGCCTGAGGTAACATCACCATACAAGCTTTGGATCTTACGATTGTTGTTTTCAAACTTCTGCATCGCAACGGCAAATTCTTGCTGTAATGTTTGCTCTTTAGTTTGTACTTTTCGCTTACTTTTGGGCTTGCTACGCGCTGTCGATAAATTGCCCTCAATTCCCTGCTTGGGCTTCGTCTCGGGTTCATCTTCAGTTGTTTGAGGGGCTGGCTCTTGTGGTTTTTGATACTTTTGCGGTATGGGAATATCGCTTTGTGTAAAGTCTATCGTTAGCTCAAGTACCCCTTTGTCTATGAGCTTTTGAATGATCGATTCATCTCTAACCATTCCCCGCGATTTAATCTTAATACCCGCGTCAGATCTATGCTTGTGAACACTATCTACAAACATACCGGGTTTAAGATCTTCAATAGGGAGAATAATCTGCATGGATCATTTACACTGCGAGTTAGCCAATCAATATTAATACCATTGAATTAGATAAAACACCATCAATTCAGAATAAATTCACACTAATGTATGGATAAATTGCAAGCATTAAGAAAATCAATGTGAGCAGGTTTTGTACAAAGAGACAATAACATAATCAGACGAGTGAAAGGCCCTGCAAGCAGGGCTAGAGGCAGTGACTACTCTTGGAAATAAGTTCCCCACCCGTCATATTCAACACCAGTATCCATTGCAACCTTTTCAAGCTTTTCCACATCTTCCATAATTACATCAGTGTCAAGCTCAGCTTCTACAACAACATCAAAGCCCCAAATTTTACCACCGTCTTCTAGCTCAAGCTCAGCGGGCTCTTCAACATCATAACCAAGCTTAAACGCAGCTAATGCTGCAGCTTCTAGTTTGTCGAAGTCTTCACATACAAAATGATGTTCAACCTCGTATAAAGTCTCAGGGTTTGAGCCATCTTCTAGCAATGAAGAAACGATGTCTTCACTTATTTCACGCCAGTTTTCCATTATTTCAATCTCGCTTTTGCATCTAGTTCAGCTATTCTTTGTGCCATTTTAGCATGGATCCGTACCGCATGATCCCTTGCAGGAATTTCTGGGTCTAAATACTCAGGCTCAAGCATATCTATATATACTTTCCCGTTGTTCCAACGGTTTAACTTTATTTGTTCGTGTGTAGAGCTCATACATACTGGGATAATTGGCACATTGGCGCTTATTGCAGTATGAAAAGCGCCAGTCTTAAATGGTAACAACCCTCGCCCATAACTTCTCGTCCCTTCAGGAAACATCCAAACAGAAAGCTTAGATTCAGTGATCTTTTTAGCTGACTTTGAAAGAGTCCCAAGCGCCTTTGAGCGATTACTTCTATCAATTAAAATATTGCCTGATAACCAATACATTTGGCCAAAGAAAGGTATCCACTTTAAGCTTTTTTTGCCCATACTCACCGTGTTTTGAGGCACAATGGCAGGTAAGGTAAACAAATCATAGTTATTTTGATGATTTGCGATGTACATTGCAGGCACTACATCTTTGGCTTTTTTATGCCTTGTTATAACCAGTTCAACCCCAATAAATCGAGACATGTAGCCATACCACCTTGCAATTGTATGGACATTGTTGGCATGAAATGGGCGTACAATACACAATAGCAATCCTACAATACCGCTAGTAATGATAAATATTGCTAATAGAAGAATTCGTATAATGGCAATCAATTTAACCACTCCAGAACTAAAATCTGGCGCATTATAGTAAAATTAGCGAACACTTGTAAGCTCAAAGAAGTGATAGTTTAAAGAATGCGAGAAGCTTGAGAGAATATGCCAGTTAAAGCATTGATTTAAAATTAAAAATAAAATGCCGCTAGGACAGCGGCATTTCACACACGATTTATCATAAGTTGCAAATAATTAGCTCATGGCACTTTGCAACTTTTTCATTGCTGATTTCTCTAACTGGCGCACACGCTCTGCTGAGACATTATATTTCTCAGCAAGCTCTTGTAGAGTTGCCTTTTCATCAGCAAGCCAACGCGCACTAACAATGTCTTGAGAACGCTCATCAAGCGTTTTCAGCGCCGCAAATAAGCGGTTATGTGATTGCTCTTGCCATTGCTCTTGCTCAACCTCTTCAGCAAGATCACTGCTGGTATCAGTTAGGTATTGCACTGGTGAAAAGCTGCTTGTCTGCCCTTCATCTTCATCAGCGGACAAGTCAAAGCCCATATCTTGGCCAGCCATGCGTGATTCCATTTCACGCACTTCCTTCTCACTTACACCAAGCTCATTAGCAACTGTCGTCACTTCATCTTGGTTAAACCAACCTAAACGCTTTTTATTTTTGCGTAGGTTAAAGAATAATTTACGCTGCGCTTTGGTAGTCGCAACTTTTACAATACGCCAGTTTTTTAGTACATATTCATGAATTTCAGCTTTAATCCAATGCACTGCAAAAGAAACTAGTCGCACACCCACACTTGGGTCAAATCGTTTTACCGCTTTCATTAATCCGATGTTACCTTCTTGGATTAAGTCTGCTTGAGGTAAGCCGTAGCCTGAATAACTTTTCGCAATATGTGCAACAAATCTCAAATGAGACATGATCAGTTGCTTAGCCGCGTTAAGATCCCCTTCCTCCTGAAGGCGTGTCGCAAGTTCTTTCTCTTCCTCAGCGCCAAGCATAGGTATTGTGCTAACCGATTGAAGGTAACCTTCAACGCTCGCGCTTTGTTGCCCAGTTAGTGCTAGTGCGTATAAATCTTTAGTCATTTTTCACCTCAGTGATAAACCGTTCGTGTATGTTTAGCACTCTAACATCTAGAGTGCTAAATGCAATCTACTTTATCTATAGTATAAAATCAACCTTTTTATACCTTCATCAAAAATAGAGAGTAACCATATGAATTAAAAGAAAAATAAAAACAATGATTAATAAATATCAACGATATTATTTTTTTATGACAACGCTAAACTCATCATTTTTTTACGTTTAGCGCGTTAACTAACCTGAGCTTCAGGTTGTAAATGCCTCTCTAGCAGCTGTTTATACCTATTATCTAAATTAAGCTTGCTATTTTGAGGCGAGAAAACTTTGTCGATAACACCGCTTCCGCCTCCTGCTATTGCCAAAGTACCTACATTCACCTGGGCAAGGCAAAAATTTGGCTACATTAGTATTAGACCTTATCCGGCTCTATTTCTTTAATATAACGCTGTACAGAGAGAAAAGAGCCAACAAACCCTAGTGTGACTGCCGTGCCAAGTAATACTAAAAGTTCGTTACCTACCAGACCTTGCAATACGAAGCTACTTTGATATACGCCCACCACCGCTGAAACAGCAGACTCTAACCACCACAGCATAAGAGCGACACATATAAAAGCAACTAGCCCACCGACTATGCCATACCATACACCAGTCCAAAGAAACGGCGCCTGAATAAACGCATTGGTTGCGCCAACGAGCTTCAATACTTGTATTTCTTCTTTTTTATCCATAATGGATAATCGTATCGTATTACCAATAATTAAGATAACTGCACTAAGTAACAGGAAACCTACAGTAATAACACTTTCTTTTAGCAGTCCTAGTAACGCATTAAGTCGCTCAAGCCATTCAATATCGAGCTTACCAAAGTCAACTTCACGTTCTTTTTCCAACTTGGACAAAAGCTCAGCTGCGGCTTGCGRCTTTCGATATCGACTTACTGGCGTCACTAAAACAACATCGGGTAACGGATTTTCATCTAAATAATTAAGTGCTTGGCCAAAACCTGACATCGTTTTAAATTCTTCGAGTGCTTGATTTTTACTTACCAGCACGACTTTTTCTATCTCAGGGTAGAGTGCTAACCGTTTTACCAAGGTTTGCGTTTGTGCCTCGGACATCTCTTCTTTCACAAACAGCGAAATTTCTGATGCTTCTTTAAAACCACTACTTACTTGCTGAACATTTTTAACAACAACATAAAGGGTTGCTGGTAAAGTTAGGCTTAACCCAAGCACCAAAATAGTCATCAAAGAAGCCATCGGGGTACGCCACATTTCACCTAAGCTTTGCACCCCTTGACGAATGATCATTAAGCAAAAAAAGTAAAAATGGTGAAATATTGACTTTTTATCTTGTTCAATCTGATTTCCACGACCTTTAAACAACAAGCTCATAATAAATTCTCCGCTAGAGGATCTTGCAACATGCGTCCTTGATTCAGTGTAAAGCTGCGATACTTCATTCGGGCGATCAGGCCAAGGTCATGGGTCGCAATTAATACTGAGGTGCCATGATGGTTAAATTCCTCGAACAGGTTCAAGATTTCCATAGACAACTCAGGATCTAAGTTTCCAGTGGGTTCATCTGCGAGTAGTAACGGCGGCGAATTTACGATAGCTCTTGCAATCCCTACCCTTTGTTGCTCTCCTCCTGATAGAACACTTGGATGACATCTTAACTTGTCTAGCAAACCCACTTTGTCTAATGCAGCATGAACTCGTTTGGTGATCTGTTTATGATGTGTACCTTCGATAACTAATGGCAAAGCGACATTATCAAAAACACTATAACGTTCTAGTAGGCGATGGTTTTGAAAAATAATCCCGATGTCTCTGCGTACAAAAGGAACTTGCCTGTTAGTTACTGTGTTCAGATCTACACCGTTTATATAAACGTGTCCTGCCGATGGTCTTTCCATTACGCTAACCAGCTTCAACAACGTACTTTTACCTGCTCCACTGTGACCGGTTAAAAATGCAAGCTCTCCATTAGCTAGTTCAAAGCTCACCTTTTCAAGTGCTTTATGTCCACCGGGATAAGTTTTGCTAACTTGCTCAAATTTAATCATGCTGGTCTCTTATACTTATTATTGCCGCTGGCGCTCTGTCCTTGGCTATGGTAGCAATTAGGTAATCGACAAAGCGGGCAAATTTGCCCGCTTTATTATTGAACGCTTTACTTATTCTTGACTGAATAATGCCTCAATGAAGTCATCACTCTTAAAAGTACGCAAATCATCAATTCCCTCACCTACACCAATGTAGCGAATTGGTACTTTAAATTGATCTGCTACAGAGAAAATCACCCCACCTTTTGCAGTACCATCCAATTTAGTCAATGTGATCCCTGTCAGTCCAACTGCTTGATTAAATAGCTTAACCTGACTAATAGCATTCTGGCCTGTTCCAGCATCAATAGTAAGCATGACCTCGTGAGGTGCATCGGGATCTAATTTCTTCATTACCCGCGCTATTTTTTCAAGCTCCTGCATCAAATTATCTTTATTCTGGAGTCGACCTGCTGTATCAGCTATTAACACGTCAACATTTCGTGCTTTCGCAGCTTGGAATGCGTCAAATACTACCGAAGCTGAATCTGCACCTGTATGCTGCGCAATCACTGGAATGCTGTTTCTTTCGCCCCAGACTTGTAATTGTTCAACCGCAGCGGCACGGAACGTATCACCCGCAGCCAACATGACCGACTTACCTTCACTTTGGAATTGCTTTGCAAGCTTACCAATGGTTGTTGTTTTACCAACACCGTTAACACCTACCATTAAAATAACATAAGGTTTTTTATCGGATGGGATCTCTAGCGGCTGCTCAGCCGTTTTTAGAATTTCCGACATTTCCTTTTTCATTAAGTCATACAGCGCTTCACCATCTTTGAGCTGCTTTCTATCTGCGGCGTCTGTTAGGTTATCGATTAGCTTCATGGTGGTTTCTACACCAATATCAGCCGTTAACAATTGGGTTTCAAGGTCTTCAAATAACTCATCATCAATCTTTTTACCTTTGAAGATTGAAGCGAAACCTGAGCCAATATTCGCTTTGGTTTTTAATAATCCCTTTTTAAGACGAGAGAAGAACCCTTCTTTTTTTGGCTTTTCTTGTGCTTGACGCTCTGCCTCTGCACGCTCAGTTGCTTCTTTAGCTAGTTGGGCTTGGCGCTCTGCCTCTGCACGCTCAGCTGCTTCTTTAGCCAGTTGTGCCTGACGCTCTGCTTCTGCACGCTCGGCTGCTTCTTTAGCCAGTTGGGCTTGGCGCTCAGCCTCTTCACGTTCGGCTGCTTCTTTAGCCAGTTGGGCTTGGCGCTCTGCTTCTGCACGTTCGGCTGCTTCTTTAGCCAGTTGTGCTTGGCGCTCTGCCTCTTCACGTTCGGCTGCTTCTTTAGCCAGTTGGGCTTGGCGYTCTGCCTCTGCACGTTCGGCAGCTTCTTTAGCTAGTTGTGCCTGACGCTCTGCTTCTGCGCGTTCGGCTGCTTCTTTAGCCAGTTGTGCCTGGCGCTCTGCCTCTTCACGTTCGGCTGCTTCTTTAGCTAGTTGTGCCTGGCGCTCTGCCTCTTCACGTTCGGCTGCTTCTTTAGCTAGTTGTGCTTGGCGCTCCGCCTCTGCTCGCTCGGCTGCTTCTTTAGCCAGTTGTGCCTGACGCTCTGCTTCTTCACGCTCAGCTTGCTCTTTCGCCAGTTGTGCTTGGCGCTCTGCCTCTTCACGCTCAGCTTGTTCTTTGGCTAGTTGTGCCTGGCGCTCTGCCTCTGCACGTTCCGCTTGCTCTTTAGCCAGTTGTGCTTGGCGCTCTACCTCTTCACGTTCCGCTTGCTCTTTCGCCAGTTGGGCTTGGCGCTCTGCCTCTGCTCGCTCGGCTGCTTCTTTAGCCAGTTGTGCCTGACGCTCTGCTTCTGCTCGCTCGGCTGCTTCTTTCGCTAGCTGTGCTTGGCGCTCTGCCTCTTCACGTTCCGCTTGCTCTTTCGCCAGTTGGGCTTGACGCTCTGCCTCTTCACGCTCGGCTGCTTCTTTAGCCTGTTGGGCTTGGCGCTCTGCCTCTGCTCGCTCGGCTGCTTCTTTAGCCAGTTGTGCCTGACGCTCTGCCTCTGCACGCTCCGCTTGCTCTTTGGCTAGTTGTGCTTGGCGCTCTGCTTCTTTAGCCTGTTGGGCTTGGCGTTCAGCCTCTTCACGTTCTGCTTGCTCTTTGGCTAGTTGTGCCTCACGTTCTGCTTCTTGTTGCGCTTTATCGGATTTTCCAAAGCCTAACCAAGATAAAAACTTATTTTTTTTTCCCATATTCACTTACGACCGTGTTAGATAAATTGCATAAACCCAAAGCAAAGTGTCGATGATCTTGATACCATACTTGAAAATACCAACCTGCTTAGACTTATTGCTGCAAGTTGGGTTGAATTCACACTTAATTTTGAGCCTGAAAGGCAAGCCGAGGTTGGCAACCTTAGTGCTTAGACAAAATTGTGAGCAAGTGTACCATGTTCCGTGAGGATGAAAAATCCTGATACCGTGAACCTTTAATAAAGAAGCAAATTACGTCGCTATGAGAAAATCTAAGCCCAAATCTAATCCTAAGCAATCAGGTTTCATTCGCTTAATTAGCGGAAAACACAAAGGTCGTAAATTACCTGTTCATGATGTAGAGGGACTGCGTCCAACCACCGACAGAATGAAAGAAACGGTATTTAATTGGCTTATGCAAGATGTTAGAGATGCCAAAGTGCTGGATTGTTTTGCAGGTGCAGGAAGCTTAGGCTTTGAAGCAATATCTCGGTTTGCAGCCCATGGAACATTTATTGAACTTGATAGAAAGGCAGCAACTCAACTTACAGCTAATTCGACCTTACTCAAGCTCGGTAATGTTGAAGTCATAAATCAAGATGCACTGACGGTGTTAGCGAACAATCCGCAGCAACAGCAATATGATTTGGTGTTTATCGACCCCCCTTTTCGTAAAAACTTGGTCTCACCATGCTGTGCATTGCTTGAATCAAGTCATTGGCTTAGTGAAGAAGCTTTAATTTATGTTGAGTTTGAGCAAGATGCGCAGCCAGATATTCCTTCTAACTGGAAAATAAAAAAGGAAAAGCAGGCAGGACAAGTGATTTGCCGCCTTTACCAACGATAAATTATCCGAAAAAACCTAGACCAGAGCGTCACATGACAGAGACTCTGTGTTTAGCTATAATTTAAGCTTTACATGCGGTCTTGCTTCAGATTACAATACCGCACCATTTTTGAACCAATTGGCTAGTTTTTAGCCAGATAGAGCTAAGCTCATTAATTAGGTAGGTGAATTTTTAATGCCAGTAATTAAAGTAAGAGAAAACGAGCCGTTTGACGTTGCACTACGTCGTTTCAAACGTTCATGTGAAAAAGCAGGTATCCTTTCTGAAGTTCGTCGTCGCGAGCACTATGAGAAGCCAACTGCTGAGCGTAAGCGTAAAAAAGCTGCAGCTGTTAAGCGTCACATGAAAAAGCTTTCTCGCGAAAACGCACGTCGCGTTAAATTATACTAATTAGTATTGGTCTTGTATCAATGAGCTTATTAGTTACGCTAAAAGACGCGCAAAAAGAAGCGATGAAAGCCAAAGACAAACTTCGTCTTGGCGCGATTCGTGCGGTACTTGCTGAAATTAAACAGCGAGAAATCGATAACCAAACGACACTAGATGATGCAGGAATAACTGCTGTTTTAGTTAAATTGGTAAAGCAGCGTCGCGATTCTTATACCCAGTACAAAGATGCAGGGCGTGAAGACTTAGCTGAAATCGAAGCTACTGAAATTAGCGTACTTGAGACTTTCCTTCCTAAACCACTTAGTGAAGATGAAATCATTGAGCTAATTGATGCCGTGATTGCACAAACTGGTGCAGCTGGTATGCAAGACATGGGCAAAGTCATGGGCGCTATCAAGGCAAAAGCTGAAGGTCGTGCTGACATGGGCAAAATGTCTGGTTTAATCAAACAGAGACTTACTGCCTAAGCCCACATACAAATGTATGATTGAAAGTGAACCGAGCCTTGTGCTCGGTTTCTTCGTTTTAGGCGTCACGCATATCAATGCAGCGCTGATAATACCAATTTGCTTAATTAAGTGGTCTATTTTGAGGCAAGAAAATCTTGTCGATAACTCCGCTACCGCGTCCTGCTATCGCTTTGGTACCTACATCCATATAGGCAAGGCAAAAATTTTGCTATTTAGTTGTTCTAAATGAGAAATTTTTAACGCGGTTAGCGTCAGATTTATTCCTTCAAATTGAGCAAGTATTAAGTCAAATTGGTATTACTCTTTCAAGTTGAGCAAGTATTAAGTTTAATTGGTATAACATACCGCAATTGAATTAAGTTGATTTTTTATCGCCGCAACTTGATATAATAACCCAATCACTTGGTTAACTTCGGAACGTAGATGAAAGGTAAAATCCCTAGGCAGTTTATTGATGACTTACTAGCAAGGGCAGATATTGTCGAGCTAATAGACGGTCGTGTGGGATTGAAAAAAGCCGGAAAAGACTATCAAGCCTGCTGCCCTTTTCATAATGAAAAAACACCATCGTTCACGGTATCGCGAGATAAACAGTTTTATCACTGCTTCGGCTGTGGAGCTAACGGCAACGCAATTTCTTTTTTGATGGAGTATGACAAACTTGAGTTTGTAGACGCCATTGAAGAGCTTGCTTCGCTCTTAAATTTGGAAGTTCCAAGAGAAAATGCCCCACAAGGGCCGCAACGTTCAATGGCCGAAAAAAAGTCAGATTATGACTTAATGCTACAGGCTGCCAAATTTTATCAACACCAGCTCAAACACCATAAAAATGCCTCGCAGGTTATTGATTATGTGAAAGGCCGTGGTTTAAGTGGCGAAGTTGTACAAAAATTTATGATAGGTTACGCCCCACCTGAGTGGGAATCCTTGTGTAATCAAATTGCACGAAAACCAGAACATAAACAACAGCTGCTTGACCTTAAGCTGGCCTCTGAAAAATCCGCAGGCCGTCAGTTCGACTTTTTCCGTGATCGACTAATGTTTCCAATCCGCGACAAACGAGGCCGAGTTGTCGCGTTTGGCGGCAGAATAATGGGAGCGGAGCAAGGACCTAAGTATCTAAACTCCCCTGAGACCCGTATTTTTCATAAAAGCTTTGAGCTGTACGGCTTTTATGAAGCCAAGCAAGCACATAAACAATTAGACAAAGTATTGATTGTTGAGGGCTATATGGACGTCGTTGCATTAGCTGAAAAGGGCATTGACTATGCCGTTGCAGCGCTTGGCACAGCAACGACAGCCGAGCATATGCAAACCCTCTTTCGAAATACAGATAAAGTTATCTGTTGTTACGATGGTGACAGAGCTGGACGTGATGCGGCATGGCGAGCACTTGAGCATGCTTTACCTAACCTCAAAGATGGTAAATCACTCCAGTTTGTGTTTTTACCAGATGGTGAAGATCCTGATTCATTAGTTCAACAAGAGGGTAAAGAAGCATTTGAAGCACGATTAGATAAGGCAACTGATTATACACAAGTCTTATTTACCAAACTACGCGAGCAATGTGATTTAACAAATGATGCAGGCAAATCCAAATTACTCACAGATGCGATCCCACTGATAAATAAAATTCCCAGCGAGTACTACCAAGAAACACTATTGAATACCTTGGCGCGATTAATTGGCCGAACTCGAGAGCAACTCAGTGCAAAATTAGCGAATAACAAACATCAAAATAAGATTGAGCGACAATTTAAAGTAACGCCAATGCGAAGAGCCATAGGCCTTTTACTACAACACCCAAATCTGGCACAAAGTGTAGAATATATGCCTGAACTGGCGGAAATGTCGATCCCAGGTATTCAACTATTACTCGGCCTACAATCTTTGTGTCACCAAAATCCAGCGATCAATACGGCTCAACTGCTTGAACATTACAGAGAGCAGTCAGAATTTGATGCTTTGAAAAAGCTTGCAGTTTGGCAGCATGGGGTTGCTGAAGATAGGTTAGCTGATGAATTTAAAAATACTTTTCAGTTTATTGAAGACCAGTGTTTAAATTATCGCCTTGAGACCCTATTTATCAAAGAGAAAACCGAAGGTTTGAGTAATGATGAACGACTCGAGTGTGCGCTATTAATGCAAGCGCTTAAACGGTAGAAGTTCTAGTCAATAGTAATTTTCGGTGCTATAATGTTCTATTCACTGCGTCATCAAAATTTAGCTGTTAATTAGCTGGCGCCTGTTGTATCAACTTTTCAGAGTGGAAGCAAATTTCTCTATGGATCAATCTCCTCAGTCACAACTCAAACTTCTGATTCAGAAAGGTAAAGAGCAAGGTTATTTAACTTTTGCAGAAGTTAACGATCATCTTCCACAAGACATCATAGACTCAGATCAAGTAGAAGATATCATCAGCATGATCAACGATATGGGTATTCAGGTCTCTGAAAATGCGCCTGATGCTGACGAGTTGATGATGCAAGAAACCACAACAGATGAGGATGCTGCTGAAGCAGCAGCTGCGGCACTAGCGACAGTAGAAAAAGAAATCGGCCGCACGACTGACCCTGTTCGTATGTATATGCGTGAAATGGGTACTGTTGAGCTTCTAACACGTGAAGGCGAGATCCAAATCGCTAAGCGTATTGAAGAAGGGATCAATCAGGTACAGATTTCTGTTGCAGAATACCCTGAAGCTATTACTTACCTTTTAGAGCAATGGGATAAATACGAAGCTGAAGAAATGCGCTTAAGCGACATTGTTTCTGGCTTTTTTGATCCTAATGCTATCGAAGAAGATGAAGCACCTATTTCAGCAACACACATCGGTTCAGAGCTAAGCGATGAAGACTTAGACGACGAAGACGATGATGTTGATGACGACGATGAAGACTCAGATGATGCAGATACAGGGCCAGATCCTGAAGAAGCACGTGAACATTTTGAGCATCTTCGTGCACTTTACAATAATGCTCGTGAAATATTTGAAGGTAAAGGCCGTTCACATCCTGATGCACAAGCTGCAATTCAGGAGATTGGTGATCATTTCCGGACTTTCAAACTAGTTCCTAAGCAATTTGACCGCATGGTAAATAACATGCGTGACATGATGGATAAAGTACGTGTTCAAGAACGTATCATCATGAAACAAGCGGTTCAAATAGCAAAAGTACCAAAGAAAACATTCGTTAAGCATTTTGCTAACAATGAAACTGACACCGCTTGGATTGATGCGGAAATCGCATCCGGAGAAAAGCACTCAGCAAAATTAGCTGAAGTGAAGCCAGAAATTGAGCGTTGTGTAAATAAGTTAAAGGTGTTTGAAGAAAGCACTGGATTAAGCATAGAGCGTATTAAAGATATCAACCGCCGCATGAGTATTGGTGAGGCCAAAGCCCGTCGTGCCAAGAAAGAAATGGTTGAAGCAAACTTGCGTCTTGTAATTTCAATCGCGAAAAAGTATACCAACCGTGGTTTACAATTCTTGGATTTGATCCAAGAGGGTAACATTGGTCTAATGAAAGCGGTTGATAAGTTCGAATACCGTCGTGGTTATAAGTTTTCAACTTATGCAACTTGGTGGATCCGTCAGGCCATTACGCGCTCTATCGCGGATCAGGCTAGAACAATCCGTATCCCAGTGCATATGATTGAAACCATCAATAAGCTGAATCGTATTTCACGTCRAATGCTCCAGGAAATGGGTCGTGAGCCTAGTCCTGAAGAATTGGCAGAACGTATGGTAATGCCTGAAGATAAGATCCGTAAAGTACTGAAGATCGCAAAAGAGCCTATCTCAATGGAAACACCAATTGGTGATGATGAAGATTCGCATCTTGGTGACTTTATCGAAGATACCACCATTGAATCACCGATTGATTCGGCGACAATGGAAAGTCTTCGTGGTGCAACCAACGAGGTACTTGCGGGACTAACAGCACGTGAAGCAAAAGTACTGCGTATGCGTTTCGGTATTGATATGAACACCGACCACACATTAGAAGAAGTAGGTAAACAGTTTGACGTAACCCGTGAGCGTATTCGTCAGATTGAAGCAAAAGCACTTCGTAAGCTTCGCCACCCTTCTCGTTCTGATCTATTAAAGAGCTTCCTAGACGTTAAAGGCTAAGAAGTAGCAAATAAGATTAAGGCCGCTATTAAGCGGCCTTTTTTATACTAATTGGATTAAATAGGTATACAAACATGGCTTGGATCCAAATTCGAATTTATGCCGATAAGGCCGACGCTGATGCCCTAAGCGATATGCTAATGGATATTGGCTGCCCTTCTGTGACATTTATGGATAGTAAAAATAACCCGGTTTATGAGCCAAAACCAGGTGAGGTAATTTTATGGCCAGAAACAACCGTCATTGGGCTATTTGAAGCCAACCATGATATGCAGGCAGTCGTCGATTACCTGCAATCACAACACGATAAGCCACTAAATTATAAACTTGAGCAGCTAGAAGACAAAGACTGGGAACGTGAATGGATGGATAACTTCCACCCTATTAAGTTTGGTGAAAGATTATGGATTTGCCCTAGTTGGCGCGACATACCTGATCCTAGCGCTGTAAATGTACTACTAGATCCTGGTCTTGCATTTGGTACAGGGACACATGCCACCACCGCACTTTGCCTCAAGTGGCTCGAACAGCAAGATCTCAGCGGTAAAACCGTCGTCGATTTTGGCTGCGGCTCAGGCATTTTAGGCATTGCAGCGATAAAACTTGGCGCAGAGCGCGTGATTGGTATTGATATAGACCCTCAAGCTCTGGTTGCGAGTCGTGAAAATGCAAAGCGCAATGGTGTAGAAGAGCAACTGGAAGTCTACTTACCAGAAAACCAGCCTGATTTTAGTGCTGATATTGTAGTCGCTAATATTCTTGCACAACCTTTAAGAGAGCTCCATGAGATTATTCTTGGCTTCTTAGGCAATGAAGGCGCGATTGCCATGTCTGGTATTTTAGAGGAGCAAGCTCAGTCTGTGGCGGATGTATACGCCCCCTTTATCCACTTAGATGACATTGCTCAAGAAGGAGAATGGACTCGAGTTAGCGGGGTTAAAAAGTAACAAGGTAAGAACAGGCTTACGTTAGCTAAGTCAACACCGCTTACCTGCACACTCGCTGTTCATAAAGTTAGTAACTTTTAACTGCTAAAGCCTGTAATTAACAGGCTTTACTCATTTTTTACAGCTTATTATTTAAACTCATATTAGAGTAAAAATTGTTTTTAGGTTAAATTTCAGCCGATTTTTCCTAACTCTCAGCTTGTTATCAAAAGTCAACCCATAAAGTTCAAAAAAAAAGCAATTATGTTCAATTTATAACCTTTGATTTTTGCAAAAAAAACCGTAAACTTAGCGCCCCTTGAGGAAAGGCGGATTAAACTGTAGTGCGTATTGGTCCATACCAACTTGAAAACAATCTTATCGTAGCACCCATGGCGGGCATCACTGACAGACCGTTCAGACAACTGTGTCGGCGTCTAGGTGCAGGACTTGCGGTATCTGAAATGTTGTCTTCAAATCCTAAAGTGTGGAAAACCGATAAATCGCAAAATCGCATGGATCACAGTGGTGAATCTGGCATTCGCTCGGTGCAAATCGCAGGAGCAGATCCAGAGCTGATGGCGCAAGCAGCACAATTTAATGTCGCCAATGGTGCGCAGATCATAGATATAAATATGGGCTGCCCCGCAAAGAAAGTGAACAAAAAGCTTGCAGGCTCAGCGCTATTGCAACACCCCAAGCTGGTAGATGAAATCATCTCTGCGGTGGTGGCTGCCGTAAAGGTTCCCGTGTCGTTAAAAATCCGTACAGGGTGGGACACAGACAACCGTAACGGCGTTGAGATTGCTCGCATCGCTGAACGTCGTGGCATTGCTTCGCTAGCAGTACATGGTCGCACAAGAGCATGTATGTATAAGGGCGATGCAGAATACGCTACGATCAGAGAAATTAAACGTTCAGTATCAATCCCTGTGGTTGCCAATGGTGATATCACGTCACCAGAGAAAGCGAAACAGGTACTGGAATACACGGGTGCAGATGCCATTATGATTGGTCGAGCCGCCCAAGGTCGCCCTTGGATTTTCCGAGAGATAGACCACTATTTGAAAACCGGTGAACACTTGCCCGAGCCTGAAATAGCAGAGGTTCGAGCAATTTTGATGGAACACTTAGTTAACCTCCATCAGTTCTATGGTGAACCAATGGGAGCGCGCATCGCACGCAAACATGTATCTTGGTATTTGCAAGCCCATGACCAAGAAGGTCAATTTAGGCGAGTATTCAATGCTCTTGAAGCGCCTGAGGCGCAAATCGAGGCATTAGAAGACTATTTTGAAACATTAGGGTAAATATATTTTTTGCCCTGCAAGCTAACTAAGAAAGAGACATAACGATGTTCGAACAAAATGTGACTTCTCCATTTATTACTAACGCTCATGTTCAGTCACAAGAGAAACCGCAACCTTTGCGCGATGCAGTTAAAAAAGCTGTACATCACTACCTAAAGCAGCTTAATGGTCAAGACGTACAAGACGTTTATGAGTTAGTTCTTTCTGAGCTTGAAGCACCTCTACTTGAAGAGGTTATGACTTATACTCGTGGTAACCAGACTCGTGCAGCGATCCTTTTAGGTATCAACCGTGGCACACTTCGCAAGAAGCTAAAAAAATACGGCATGAACTAAGCACTGCTAGTAAAATTTAGTTGATAAAAAAGCACCTTTTGGTGCTTTTTTATTGTATAAAATTCAGCAGCTAGCGGACATTTATCCTTTGCATGTCGCACTTTTCTCATCTTTAACTCGCCTTTTAACATCGTCATCTTAACAATAATGCGCTAAAATACCGGCTTTCTAAGCTAGCCCTTAACTAATCATTGAGGAAACCTGAACCATCATGGATATACATCGTCCAATTCGTCGCGCCCTTCTAAGCGTGTCAGATAAAACCGGTATCGTTGAATTCGCAGCAGCTTTAGAAGCTCAAGGCGTGGAAATTCTATCAACTGGCGGTACTTGCAAACTACTTGCAGAAAATGGCATTAAAGTAACAGAAGTATCTGATTACACAGGCCACCCAGAGATCATGGATGGTCGCGTGAAAACGCTTCACCCCAAAGTGCATGGCGGTATTCTCGGACGTCGCGGTCAAGATGAAGACGTAATGACCGAAAACAATATCTCAGCAATCGATATGGTAGTAGTCAACTTATACCCCTTCGCACAAACTGTTGCGAAAGCTGACTGTAGCCTAGAAGATGCAATCGAAAACATAGATATTGGTGGCCCGACTATGGTTCGCGCTGCAGCTAAGAACCACAAAGACGTGACCATTGTTGTCAATGCGAGTGACTATGGCCGAATCATTGAAGAAATGAAGGCAAACACAGGCTCTACAACATACAAGACGCGTTTTGACCTTGCTATTGCCGCCTATGAGCATACCGCCCAGTATGACGGTATGATTGCAAACTACTTCGGCAAAATGGTTCCTGATTATACTGAGGAAGCCTCTGAAGAGACTAAATTCCCACGTACTATCAATATGCAGTTCACGAAGAAACAAGATATGCGCTACGGTGAAAACTCTCACCAAGATGCCGCTTTCTATGTTGAGAACAATATCGAAGAAGCATCTGTAGCAACCGCTAAGCAGCTGCAAGGTAAGGCACTATCTTACAATAATATCGCAGATACCGATGCCGCACTTGAGTGTGTGAAAGAGTTTGATAAACCAGCTTGTGTTATCGTAAAACATGCAAATCCATGTGGAGTTGCTGTAGATGAGACAATCTTGGCAGCCTATGACCGCGCCTTTAAAACCGACCCAACCTCTGCTTTCGGTGGCATCATCGCATTCAACCGTGAGTTGGATGGTGACACAGCAGAAGCGATTGTTGCTCGCCAATTTGTTGAAGTAATTATTGCCCCAAGTATTTCAGAAGAAGCAGCGCAAATTGTTGCTGCCAAGAAAAATGTTCGCCTGCTTGAATGCGGCCAATGGTCTACTAAGACCACAGGCACTGACATCAAACGTGTTAATGGTGGTATCTTAGTACAAGATCGTGATCAAGGCATGGTTGGCTTGGAAGACCTGAAGGTAGTTTCAAAACGCCAACCAACCGAACAAGAGCTAAAAGATCTATTATTCTGCTGGAAAGTCGCTAAGTTTGTTAAGTCAAATGCGATTGTTTATGCCCGTGACGGTATGACAATCGGTGTAGGTGCAGGTCAAATGAGCCGCGTTTACTCAGCTAAGATAGCTGGGATCAAAGCCGCAGATGAGAACTTAGAAGTACCAGGTTCCGTGATGGCATCTGATGCTTTCTTCCCATTCCGCGATGGTATAGACGCCGCCGCAGCTGCGGGTATTACCGCAGTTATCCAACCGGGTGGCTCTATGCGTGACGAAGAAGTGATAGCCGCCGCAGATGAAGCGGGAATGGCCATGGTATTCACCGGAATGCGCCACTTCCGCCATTAATCAATAAAGCGCGAAACTGATGAGTTTCGCGCTTTTTGTTTCAGCTAATTTCCAGTATTCTGGCTACAGCATGATCATAACAGAATGAAGGAAACTAACGATGAATCTAAGTATGAAACCTCTTATCGCTGCTGCCGTGTTTACAACTCTTGTAGGCTGTAACGCGACAGAATCAAACTCAAACCAAGCAGTACCAAGCGCAATTGCAACAGCCGTTGCCAACGAAAATCGTGCAGAGAAAAACACAGCTCGCGATCAATATAGAAACCCAAGTGAAACGCTTGCTTTTTTTGGTATTGAACCTGCTATGACTGTGGTAGAGATTGCCCCAGGCGGTGGTTGGTATAGCGAAATCTTAGCACCTCTTGTTAAAGGCAAAGGCACATACTACGCAGCGCACTTCCCTGCTGATTCAGATGTTGGTTACTATCAACGTTCATTAAAAAGCTACCAAGAAAAAGTGGCAACTAACCCAGATTATAGTGAAGTTAAGATCACCGAGTTTGCACCTATTACACATAGTAATATTGCACCAGCTGGCAGCGCCGATGTGGTACTCACCTTCCGTAATGTCCATAACTGGTACATGGGTAAAGGTGATGAAGGTGTGCTTAGCGCATTCAATGCTTTTAACAAAGCCCTGAAACCTGGTGGTATTTTAGGTGTAGTTGAACACCGTCTACCAGAGCACCGTGATACCGAAGACCAAAAGTCTTCTGGTTACATGAAGCAAAGTTATGTTATCGATATAGCCAAAAAGGCTGGATTTGAGCTGATTGCAAGTAGTGAAATTAACGCAAACCCATTGGATAGTGCAAACCATCCTAAAGGGGTATGGACGCTACCTCCACGCTTGGCGCTTGGTGATGAGAAAGCCGCGCAATATAAAGCGATTGGAGAAAGCGACCGCATGACCTTAAAATTCAAAAAGCTTTAATAGGAAAATTTCGCCATGAATGTACTCGTCATTGGCAGCGGTGGACGTGAGCACGCGCTTGCATTCAAAGCCGCACAAAATCCATCTGTAAAAACTGTTTTTGTCGCACCTGGTAACGCAGGTACAGCGCTTGAACCTAAGCTTGAAAATGTTGCTATCGGTGTTGAAGATATCGATGCTTTGGTCGCATTTGCTAAAGAAAACAATGTGCAATTGACTATTGTTGGTCCTGAAGCACCATTGGTTATTGGTGTTGTTGACCGATTCCGTGAAGAAGGCCTAGCTATTTTTGGCCCGACACAAGCGGCAGCACAATTGGAAGGCTCAAAGTCATTCACTAAGGACTTTTTAGCACGCCACCACATTCCGACAGCGGCTTATCAGACTTTTGAAAAGATAGAGCCTGCGCTTGCTTACTTAAAGGCACAAGGCGCACCTATTGTTGTCAAGGCTGATGGTCTTGCTGCTGGTAAAGGAGTCATCGTGGCTATGACCGAAGCGGAGGCGGAAGAAGCTATTCGTGATATGCTGGCGGGTAATGCCTTTGGTGAAGCCGGTAGCCGCGTTGTTATCGAGGAGTTTTTAGAAGGTGAAGAGGCCTCTTTTATCGTCATGGTTGACGGTAAAAATGTACTCCCTTTTGCCACCAGCCAAGATCATAAACGCGCCTATGACGGCGATAAAGGTCCAAATACCGGTGGTATGGGAGCCTACTCTCCAGCGCCAGTGGTCACACCGGACATTCATGATCGTATCATGGCTGAAGTGATCAACCCGACGGTTGAAGGGATGGCAAAAGAAGGTCACCCATATACAGGCTTTCTTTACGCTGGTTTGATGATCACAGCTGACGGCACTCCCAAAGTTATCGAGTATAACTGCCGCTTTGGCGACCCAGAAACACAACCAATTATGTTACGTCTTCAATCAGATTTAGTTGAGCTGATTGAGGCGGCTAACCGAGAAGAACTGGATCAAACAGCAATTGAATTCGATCCACGAGCTGCGGTTGGCGTTGTACTTGCTGCTAAAGGGTATCCTGGTAGTTACCCGAAAGGAGATGCTATATCAGGCCTACAGGTAAGTTATCCTGAAGGTGAAAAAGTATTCCACGCTGGTACTAAACAAGATGGCGAACACGTTGTGACTGCTGGTGGTCGAGTTCTATGTGCAACCGCACTTGGACATACGGTAACTGAAGCACAAAAACGTGCCTACTCTCTAGTGAAAGATATTCACTGGGCAGGGGTGGAATACCGTACCGACATTGCATATCGCGCGATCGCACGCGAAAGCTAATTCACGTTAAGCTTTGCTAGGCCAGCTATTGCTGGCCTTTTTAGTTTATGTACTTCGTTCACCTTGATTTGCTATGGTATCCTACCCTTTTATGAGCATTTTTAGGGGCAAAGATGCAAGTACAAGGTACACTCAGCAAGTTAAAATCTACGCTTGTTGAACCTATTCAATATCAATTACCGGTTGGGGATAACTTAGTATCACTTAATGATTACTTCGGAAAACCCATCACGCTTACCTTCACTGGCAATATATTTTGTAGTAATTGTGGTAAAAAAACCAAAAAGAGTTATTCCCAAGGACACTGCTATGTGTGCATGAAAAAGCTCGCAAGCTGCGACATGTGTATTATGAAGCCTGAAACTTGCCACTTCGATCAAGGCACCTGTAGAGAGCCAAAGTGGGGGGAAGAAAACTGTATGATCCCACACTATGTCTATTTAGCGAATACTTCAGGACTAAAGGTTGGTATTACTCGCCATACACAAATACCAACGCGCTGGATAGATCAAGGCGCGACGCAAGCATTACCGATTTTTAAAGTGCAGACCCGTCATCAGTCAGGGTTAGTGGAAGTAGCACTGGCGCAGTTTATTGCTGATAAAACTAACTGGCGTAATATGCTCAAAGGGATCAACCCTGAAGTAGACCTCAAGGCAGAAGCCGCTAAGCTTATTCCACAGATCCAAACCAAACTCGATGAGCTAGCCGAACTCTTTGGCGCGACAGCTATTGAAGTGCTAGATGAAGAGGTGGTCGACCTCACTTTCCCTGTGGAACAACATCCGAGCAAAATCACTTCATTTAACTTTGACAAGGATCCCGTGGTATCTGGTGTACTTGAGGGGATCAAAGGTCAGTACCTGCTTTTTGATAACGGCGTGATCAACATCCGTAAGTTTAGCTCCTACGAGATCACCTTCTCTGACGAGTAAAACGCCTGCCAGTCGTCTTCTGTAAGCGGTTTACAGAAGACATATCCCTGAATAGTATGACAGCCTAGCTTACGTAGATAACGCTTTTGTACTGGCTTTTCTACTCCCTCTGCAACAACTTGTAAATTAAGTGCTTTAGCCATAGCAACAATTGCCGCAACAATCTCACTATTACCATACTCATCAGGCACTTTTGCAATAAAGCTAGCATCAATTTTGAGTATATCTATAGGAAGTTTAGCTAAGTAGCTCAATGCGGAATAACCAGTGCCAAAATCATCAATTGCTAGCTTTACACCAAGCTCTTTGAGCTTTTTCAAGGTGTATTTCGCCTCCAATAAATTACCAATAAAGCTATTCTCAGTGAGCTCTAACTCCAAATACTTCCCTTCGACATTGTGTTTTTTTAATGCTTGGGCGACACATTGATAAAGATCCCCCTGAGTGACATGTGACGCCGAAATGTTAATCGCTAAGCGCCTTATCTCCATTCCAGCTTGTTGCCATTTAGCTAAATGCTGGCAAGCCTTATCTATTACCCATTGGTCAAGGCGGATTATTAGCCCAAGCTCTTCTGCCAGTGGAATAAACTGGGCCGGTGATATAACGCCCAAGTTTGGGTCACGCCAGCGTAGCAAACACTCAACACTGGAGATGCGACTGCTAGTTAAACATTGCAATGGCTGAAAATGCAGCTCAAACTCATCATTTTCTAAGGCGTTTTGAAAACGACTGAGCATAGATAAACGCTCAAATGAACGTGCATTCATCGACGCTTCGAATAACTGGAAAGAATTACGCCCGACTTCTTTGGAGCGATACATAGCAACATCGGCATGCTTCAATAAAGTTTCGGTATCATGGCCATCCTCGGGGTAAATAGCCGCCCCCATCGAGGCCGTCGCAGCGACCTGCATATCACCAAGTTGAAAAGGGTGCGACAACGCCATCAAGATTTGATCTGCAAACTCAATGACCTCCGACATACCGTTCACTTCGCTCAGTAGCACGACAAATTCATCACCACCAAGTCGCGCCAGCGTGTCCCCTTCATTCAAAATAGACTTTATCCGCTCACTAACCTGTACTAATAACTCATCTCCAGCGCTGTGGCCAAGAGAGTCGTTCACTTCCTTAAAGCGGTCTAAATCTATAAACATCACGCTAAGCTTTTGCTTGTAGCGGTGTGCGGATGCCAACGCCATAGAAAGTCTATCGTAGAATAAGCGACGATTAGGCAACCCGGTCAATTCATCAAAATAAGCCAAACGAGCAATTTTTTCTTCTGCATTTTTTCGCTCCGTAATATCGCTAAAAATGGCGGCGTAGAGCATGTCGTCACTGTAAGGCTCTCTGATCTCAATAATCGTGAGCCATTCAACATAGATTTCACCGCTCTTTTTACGATTGCATATCTCGCCTTGCCATACCCCTGTTTCTCTGAGCGTTTGCCACATACTCTGGTAGTAAGATTCATCATGTAAGCCAGAGCTTAATATACTGGGATTTTTGCCAAGTACTTCGTAATCTTTATAACCGGTTAGCGCACTGAATGCCGGATTGATCTGAATAATTTCGCCCGAACTTTTGGTGATCATGATGCCATCCAAAGAGGCATCAATGATACGATTGGCAAGGTATAAATTCTTCTCAGATTTTTGCAGTGCAATATCTCGCTGCACCAATACCTTCTCTAATTCACTGCAATACGCAGTTTCAATTTCAGTTAGTACATTCTTCAGTGCTAATAAGCCAATAACTTTTTGAGATTCGGGACAAGTGACAACTAAATGCCGAATAGAATTTACCGTCATCATGCGGTAGGCATCAAATAAACTATCCTTTGGGGTCATTGCCAGCATCGGGTAACTTGCCAAGTTCCAACATGGTTGACGCCAATCGGGGTTGAGAATGATGTAGGCAATATCTCGTTGAGTGATGATCCCATATTCATGTAAAGCATGATTATATACCAGCACCGCAGTGAGCTTTAATTCACACATGCTACTAATCACATCAGAAACGCAATCCTGGCTGTCTAACACGACAATATTTGAATCAAAATGTTGCTCAATTGGCCGAAAGTGCAGGTAGTGGTCTAGTCCTTGGCTGCGAACAATATCCGACAACGACACCACACCACAAGGAATATTATCAAGGTCAATGACTAATAGGTGGCGGATCCCCAGCTGATGAAACTTAACAGTGGCTTCGCTCAATGTTTTATCTATCTGAATTTTTTGTACCGGAGAGGTCATCACAGATTTGATAGGTACTTGAGCAAAATTTGGATCATTAAAGTCGAGCTTAACGCAATCGGACTCAGTCCAAATACCGATAATATCATCAGCACGAGTAACAAAAATAGAACTCACTCGGTTTGCTTGCATTTGTGCAACCGCATCATGAAGACTCGTTTGCTCATCGCAACATAACAAGCTATTGGTAAATACTTCTTTGATCTGTAACTGACGTGAATCACCAACCATAAGCACACTCTCGCAATATTATTCCAATTTGAAGTATACTGAGCGTCGCTGTTGATAACTTGACCTTGAACAAATAATGACGATAAAAAATTATCCAATCCTACTGGTATTAGACCAAAGTATAGAGCTTATTGAGGATGATAAAGCGCTATCAGACTCTATTCATATGCTTGATGACGCCACCAAGCGCAATGCCGTCGTTATCGCATCGAATGGCAGTTGTACCAATTTACAGGGGCATGTGGTTGATACCATAGAGCTGCCTGATTTAACCAGTTTAGTGCAACAGTACCTTATTGACGAAGGACAATGTTGTGTTAGTAAAATACAATTGCAGAGTGTTCAGCAAGCTTTTGCGTTACTAAAGTAATTCACCCTCTTCTACTAACGCTTTGATGTGCGTCACGGCACTACGGCCAAGTGAAGACAGATCGTATCCACCTTCTAAGTAGGAGATAATACCTAAGCAGTGTTGTGATTTTGCTAACGCAACAACTTGTTCAGTAAACCATTGATAGTCCTGCTCAACTAGTTTTAGTCCTCCCATATCATCTTCAAGATGGCCATCAAATCCGGCACTAATAAAGATAAGCTGTGGTCTAAATGTTTCTAGTTTTGGTAGCCACTGCTGTTGAAATAATGCTTTTAAATCATTGCCATCAGCACCTGCTGCCAATGGAGAGTTAATTAAGCTTTGATGGTTTTCAATCGCGGTATTAGGATAGAATGGATACTGAAATAGTGAACAAAACAGAATGCTAGGATCGTCTTTGAAAATATCTTGAGTACCATTGCCATGGTGCACATCAATATCTAAAATTGCAATCCGCTCAACCCCCTTGGCTTTTGCGTAAGCCGCAGCAATGGCGACATTATTAAAGACACAGAACCCAGAGGAAGTACTTTGATTAGCATGGTGTCCTGGCGGCCTCACCGCGCAAAATGCGGCATCGAGATTACCAGCAATAACTTCGTCTACCGCTAATATTCCAGCACCAACAGCACGCTCAATTGCTTTTAGCGAGTCAGGGCACAGCCATGTATCACCGTCTAATGACACCAGTCCTTCACTCGGGATCTTGTCTATCACCTCTTTAATCATGGCTTGATCATGCACCAAGGCATAATGCGAGGTGTCAGCTTTAATTGCGGCTTTATGTTCTACGGCTATATCTAATCCAGAGGCCAGTAGCCTATCCGATATCGCATCTAATCTGGCCGGACATTCGGGATGTTCCTCTGTCATTTTATGCTTGCGGCAATAAGGGTGGGTGATAATCGCAGTACGCATCGTAGAATACATCCTCGCTTAGTGTATGACTCTGTTGAGTCCAGTCATTGCTCCTTTTGACTATATCAAAGCCACCTCTTAGTGGCTTTGATACTTTGGTATATCCTAATGCGCTGCAGGCGCAGCCTTAGCCTTTAATTCAAGGTTGTGAAAATCGAAACTAAAATCGGTGATTTGAGGGTTTACAAATTCCATTTCAGCTGACTCTACGCGTTGTGATTTATTAATAGTAAAGTTGATATAGGCGTCAGCCTCAAGCAACGGCTCATCCCAGCGTACCACAAAAGTATTGCCACTGAGATGCTCAAGCTTTCCTTTTAGCCGTTTAGTGTGCGTAAAATCGATTCGCAGTACATTATCAAGTTGCTCTATTATCACATCACCGTACCATGAGCTTACCAAAGTTCCGGTGTAATTTTGCAACGGCAATGATGGCTGCGGCGCCGTTACTTTGACAATGCCTGCTTTTGCGTACTTTTCTTGCTGAGCTTTAAAATAGTCATCAGCAATAAGGTTGACCCAATCTTTATCTTCTAACCCTAGGGCATCCTCAAATACTTCATTAATAATCGCTGATAACGCAGCATACTTTTGCTGATTTGACAGCACAACAACACCCAGCTTCTTCTCTGGGATCATTGCAACCTGAGAGACCATGCCTAAAATACCGCCGCCGTGGCCTACTTTTTTATAACCGAAATAATCTTCAATCGCCCAGCCTAAGCCGTAACCTCTAAACTGCTGGTGATAAAATGATGCCGCTTTTTTAGCAGGTATTCGTGTTATATGAGGGTGCCACATTTGTACTTGCTGAGCAGCTGAAAATAATTGCTCGCCGGATGGCAGCTGCCCACCAGCTAACTGAGTTTGTAGCCACTTTGTCATATCATCGACATTGGACGCAATGGCACCCGCCCCTCGAAAATCTTCAAGATAGTTAACAAAAAATGGCGTCAATTTACCCGACATAGGAATATGTCCCGTTGCCCAGTTCGTGTTATCTGATGGGATCCGAGAAAACCCTGCTTTGGAATCATCCATCTCCAATTTATTGAACATTTCTTGCTCAACAAAGTCGCGCCAGTTTTTACCACTCACTCGACTGACAACTTCACCGGCTACCACAAACATGAGATTGTTGTAGGCGTATTGACTGCGAAAGCTGGAATCTGGTTTAAGGTGTGAGATACCAGCAAGTAGTTCAGGCATGGTTTTATCTGTATCAGGCCAGATCATTAAATCTCCGGCCCCTAAACCTAACCCGCTGCGGTGACTTAATAAGTCGCGAATGGTCATTTCTTGAGTGACATAGCTATCGTAAAGCTTAAACTCAGGAATATGCTGAACAACTTTATCATCCCAGCTTAATTTTCCCTTATCAACCAACATTGCCAGTGCTGCGGCAGTAAAAGCTTTGGTATTAGATGCGATCCCAAAAAGCGTATCAGCGTTGACGTTAGCAGGTTTGTGTAAATGTGTGACCCCAAAGCCTTTGGTCATCACAACTTTGCCATCTTCAACAATACCTATCGCTAAACCTGGTATATTGAACCGCTTCATCGCTTCTTCGACGGCACTTTCCACATCTTGTAAATTTACAGCTGCACTTGCAGGCGGTGTCAGTATACTTGCAGCAACCAAACCAGTTGTGATGAGCCATTGTTTTATTTTCATTACTATTCCTTGGATTTATTACAGCTCAACCATTTAAATGCGAGCGTGAACTTTATATTAATCGCAGCGTGACTGATAAATCGCTAACTCTTGTTTTTGTCTATCTTTATTTTCATCAATCCTATGGGGCTGCTGTAATATAACGTTTTGATATTCAGATGGAAAGTGATGTTCTTTGCTCCCTTCAAGTACGTGCTGAACATACCAATCAAAAGGCAACTCATCATCAATAAAGGTATTGGCAATGTAGCACCAAGCCTCCACAACGCTACCATTTTGCATTACGACAGGTACACTGCGGCAGTCATAGCGCTCGCCTTCAATTTCATCCAAACGTCGCTTCTCTTGCAGGTTCAGCGTGTATAACACCCCATAAACTCGACTGTTAAGTCCTGAGCATGGCACGATATTGCACTTTGCTGAGCCATCTGTACTTAACATATCAAAGGTCAACCGATACCCGTTTAGCACGCCAGTTCCCAACAGTTTAGCTTCAGGCAATCGTGACAATAATCGAGCAGTGGACATATTCGAACCAAAGCTAAAATTAATTATGTTTTTGTCATTCATTACACCACCAGCCTTATTGCGAGTAATAACATGATCACACCGATCCCGCGATCAAACCAATGTCCAGCTAGCTGAAAAAAGTGCCTGACATTTTTTTTTGATAAAATAACAGCCAGTAAAGAGAACCATAACCAAGTTGCCAACGCCATGTATATGCCATAAAACAGCTGCACACTACTTGGAGTACTTGGCTCTATGACCAAAGTAAAGAGCGATAAAAAGAACAGCGTCGCCTTTGGGTTCAGCGCATTAACTAAAAAGCCACGCTTCAGCGCACTCCAATTAGACTCAGTAACAGTGTGCTCAGTCATATTTTCGTGCTCTGAACTGGGTTTTGCATATCGCAACGCTTGGATACCAAGATAAGCCAGATATAGCGCGGCTATATATTTTACTGCTGTGAACAAGGTTTCAGATTGAGATAACAGTAACGCTACGCCCAATAAGCAATAACTGACATGTACTAAAATACCCAAGCCAACCCCAAAACTTGTCCAAAGCGCATTTGCTCTACCTTGCTGTACACTTTGCTTGAGCACTATCGCAAAATCAGGACCTGGGCTTGCTACTGCAAAAAAGTGAGCAAGCGCGATTATGATAAATTCATCAAGATAAGCGGGCATTAACATGTTCCTGTAAAGCAAGTAAGTCTATACGCTCAGAGCTATCCATCATCATCTTAATTTGCTTCTTGGCTTTTTTAAACTGGCCGACCAAATGTGGTTTGAGATGTTTATGACCATCCTTTGCACCTTTAAAATGGCACACCAAGGCGTGGACGAATATGCTTTGCTGCTCAGTCAGTGCTGCCTGACGATTTGCGTACTGATTATAACAAGAGCCACACCCTCCCCTAAAGTGATACACCGTATTAGAAACCATCACGCCAAAACCAAAAAAACCGGCAAGCACATCACTTGCAGCATCCAGCTGTTCCTGCCCTCCCGGCGGTAATACTCCCCGCTGTAAAATCAGTACCTTTGCTAGCACCCCAGCTAGGCTCGCAACAAGATCCTGTGGCTGATTAATTTGATTCGGATTATAAGACACCGCTATCGGAGTTGAAGCCTCTGAAATGACAGCTTGATCACCACGCCACCGCCCAGCTACTTGCAATTTTGCCATATGCGTCGTTTGCACTTGTGCTGGCGATACCAGATGAATTGGCCATTTTTGTAAACCTGCATATGACTTTACTCGGGAAAAAACAACAGCAGCCATTTCTTCAATACTCGAAACAGGGTCGGGGAAAAAGTGTGGGGTCGGTGTAATAATCTGCGTGTCGCTTAAAAAGTATTCTCCATCAAAGTGTTCAAATGCCCAAATAAAGGTATCGACCAACCACTGAGTTTCTTCTTCACTGAGTAACGGGGAGAATTTAAATAAGGACAGCATGCTAATAATTCACTCTTTTGTGGAATAACCCCAGATAAATAGCATAAACTCTACGACTAATGCAAAAACATGGAGTTTCACATGCCTCACTTTATTCTCGAACATTCGGATAATTTACCAATAGAAACCGAAGCCTTAGTATCACAAGTACAGCAATTCGCTTGTGCGTGTGGTCTTTTCGATCCAGCTTCTGTGAAAACACGTGCAATGTCATTCGAGCATTTTCAACTAGGTGATGGCAAACAAGGATTTATTCATTTACAGATCCATTTAATGGCGGGTAGAACAATAGAGCAAAAGCAGGCGCTTACCGAAGGGGCGTTAACACTGTTGCAAGCTAAAGTATCCAAACAGTTTGCGCTGAGCGTACATTGTTACGATTTATTACCTGAAATCTATCGCAAAAACTAATTTATTATTCGAGCTATTTAACTATGAAATTTCCATGTAGGTTAGAGAAGTTTTTGAGCCATGTTGCTGAAATGCCTCGCAGTAAGGTCAAAATCAATATTAAAAAAGGTCTAGTTACCGTCAATGGTAACGTCGTCAAAAAAGGCGATATCCAAGTTACCTTAGCAGATCATATAACGTTTGCAGGTGTTCACCTACAGTACCTTGGCTTACGCTATTTTATGCTCAATAAGCCTAAAGGCTATGTATGTGCAAATAGCGATGAGTTACACCCAACAGTCTTTGACTTGCTCGATGAGCCTAACTTAAAAGATTTTCATGTGGCAGGTAGGTTAGATATCGACACAACTGGTTTAGTATTGCTCACCAACGATGGAGATTGGTCACATCAAATTACCTCCCCTAAAAAGCAAAAGTTTAAAACTTATGTTTTAGAAAGTCGTGATGAATTGACCGACACAGCTTTGATCCAGCTCGAGCAAGGTGTTGAACTTCATGGCGAAAAACAAGCTACGTTACCGGCAAAAACAGAGCAAATAGATAAATACGCATTACGCTTGTCTATTTGTGAAGGAAAATACCATCAGGTTAAGCGAATGCTTGCCGCTGTAGGTAATCAAGTTGTTGAACTACATCGGGAAAATATAGCTGGTATCGCACTTGATCCAACGCTTGCAGAGGGTGAGTACCGCCCACTCACCGATGAAGAAATTAGCATAATTAATGCAAATTAACTCTCAAATTTCCGGTGTATGAGTAAATATCATCTCGAAATAGTCCGTATAGCACATTAACCCACTTACAACTTCCCCCTAAACATGCTAAATCATTTAATAGAGTATTTTTAGGGGGCTATCCTGTGTTTTCCAATTTCACACTTAGAGCAAAAATAATTACCTTTGCAGCGGCAATATTTGTTTCTTTGCTTGCCGTCGCCTTTGTTGGTCTTCAAGCACTACGCCATGCCAGTGAGAGCGATAATATTGCTCGCATCAATCAGCTGATGAAAAGTACGGTTAACATAGTGAAACAATTTGAACATTTTGCACAACAGAACATATTGACCGAACAACAAGCCAAAGAAATGGCAATTCAGGTTCTACGAGAGAACAAATATCACGACTCTGAATACGTTTATGTTGTTAATGAAAAAATGGATTTTGTTGCAACTCCCCATGATCCTCAGCTTCATAGCACTAGCTTTAACGATTTTAGGGATGCTTCAGGAAAGAGCATAGGTGGTATGGTCAAGCGCCTGGTGGGTAATGAGGTTGATCAGATCATTACTTATCATTGGACATCATTACGGGACGGTGAAATTGTCGATCTTACCTCGGTAGTTCAGAAAACACCTCGGTTTGGCTGGTATGTTGGCACCGGAATAAGTTACAAAGAAGTCAATGAACGCTACTGGGATACTGCTATCTGGTTAGTTGCATTGTCTTTAGTAGTGGCTATTATACTGACCACGGCGCTAGCACGGTTTGGTTTGTCTTTGAGTCACAAGTTGGGGGCAGAAATAAACGATGTATTGACCATTGTAAAGCATGTTTCTAGAGGAAACCTCACCACCCCTATTAATACCGCTAGCTGTAAAGACTATAGTATTTTAGCCGCAATGGCTTACATGCAGGGCGGCCTAAAGGGAGTCGTTGAAGGGTTAAAACAAGCAAGTTGCGCATTGCAGACGCAAACGTCAGACAGTGAATCACGTTCAATTCAATTGGAGCAGCTCACCCATAGCCTCAGCTCAGAAACGCAAATGGTTGCTTCTGCAATTACTGAGCTTACTGCATCAGCTCAAGCCGTTGTTGAACATGCTCAACAAGCAGCAGGCTCAGTACAAGAGGCTGAACGCCAAGGAAATGCAGCGGATAAACTCACAGCTCAAGCCGCGCAAGAGATTGCATTATTAGAGCAGCAAATTGACAGCGCTGGTAATAACATCCAAGTACTCGACGAAGAAGTATCAAATATAGCGAACGTCCTAACCGTTATTCAATCCATTGCTGAACAAACTAATTTGCTGGCACTAAACGCTGCCATAGAGGCTGCAAGAGCGGGTGAGCAAGGGCGAGGCTTTGCCGTAGTTGCTGATGAGGTCAGACAGCTTGCACAACGAACACAAACCAGTACCGAAGAAATTCGCAATATGATCACCAAGCTGCAAAGCGCAACACAAGATGCAAAAGCCTCGGTAAACCTTAGTATTGCAACCAGTGAAAAGACCGTTAGCATGTCTTCTGATGCCTCTAAAGCACTAGTTCAAGTCGCCGATTCTTTAAAATCTATTTTACATATGAGTCATCAAATAGCACAAGCCGCGCAAGAACAGCTCAGTGCAGGTGAAGATACGGCGCAGCGAGTCGTCACAATATCAGATACTGCATCTCAAACTGCTAGCGTTTCAGAAAAAGCCCACAAAGCAACTGATACCATTAAAGCGCTTTCTAGCAATTTAGAAATTGAGGTCGCAAAATTCAAAATATAACAATATGAATTTATTATTTTTTTTAATAAACTAGCTCAAATTCTGATTTATCAAGGCTATTACTTAAAAAAAATCTTTAATTTTTCATTCACCTTGTGTTTATTTGGTGTTAAGTTTGTACTGGTCGGAATTGTCGGTTAAGTAGTCTGGGCGACTTTCCGAAATTGCGTTTAGCGCAATTAGAGTATCAACCTCAAACACTTTGATTGCTTGCACGTCAAGTAAATTCAATAAGGACTATGTAATGCAAAAGCTAAATTTGAAAGAATGCAAAAAGGTTTCTGGCGGCGGTATTTACGAACCAAACGATCCTAACGCACAAAAAGAAACTAGCAAAGACTAGTGTGGTGCTATGAAGAAAAATTTCTCATTAGGAGACTTACTGATACCTTATGCAATTGTAGCAGTAGGTCTCTTAGTCTTATATGACATTCGTTTTCACTTCTACATTATTTATGTGCTTATTGTCTTAACAGTCTTTATATTAGGGGCTCGATTAAAAGACGTTAATATTTGCGCGCTCTCTCTATTAGCAGTTGTTCCCTTTACCCTAGAAACTGCGGTTTTTTCGTCTGGTTTGATTAGTTTAGAATCCTCAAAAGACCAGCGACTATTACAGAATACCCTTATTTTTGGTACTCACTTCCTGATTGGTTTGATGGTAGTTTTTCCGTTGACTTATCGTGTCGAGATCACCAAAAAGCTGTTCCCAAAATTAAAAACACGCTACACCTTTGCCGATGCAATTATGCCTTGGCTGGCAATTTTTAATGTTTTTATGAGCTTCGCAGCCTTAATTGAAAATTATTTTAGAAATGCCAAAGGCGTCGAAATGACCATTTTCTTTTATAGTTTTGATGTTAGCGGGTACTTAATTTACAGTGCTAATTGTCTAATACTGCTTATTTTAGCCGCAATTACCTACAAAGAAGAATATGACTACGCCCTCCCCAGTCTGCGTAAAAAGCGCTAGACACCTAATAGGAGTAGCAAAGCACTAAGTTTGCTACTTCTTCAGTGATATTTTTCCCTTGTATAGCGTTTTGTTATCAAAGATAAAGAGTATTATGAAGTCGCGTGTGCTTACGCTATTATTACCCTGCATTTTCGAGTCGAACCGTTGACACAGTGGGTTTGCGTCGATTACAAACGAATAAGTAACTGTTTCGGTATCGTTTAGCTTCTTTTTTTGCATCAGTTGCCAATGCCGCCACTTGATGGGAGTTAAAGCAGTGCTGTAGATCTGGACGAACTAAACCGATTGATAAAGTCAATAATGGTACAAACTGCTTTTGTCCTTC
The DNA here is from genome assembly GCF_003934235.1 of Pseudoalteromonas sp. J010. Classification (NCBI taxonomy): domain Bacteria; kingdom Pseudomonadati; phylum Pseudomonadota; class Gammaproteobacteria; order Alteromonadales; family Pseudoalteromonadaceae; genus Pseudoalteromonas; species Pseudoalteromonas sp. J010. The sequence goes on from NZ_RDBW01000014.1 coordinate 52,779, forward strand.
GCGGTTTGTTGCCCAATAGCCTCCCGCGTTGACATGCTCAGGGGTAAAAAAAGCAGTCGATTTTGCTTCAAATTCAGCAATAATTTCATGACATAGTGCTTGCGCATCATGATTATCAAATACCACCATAAAATCATCCCCCCCAATGTGACCTACAAAACTTGGGCTGTGGGCACAAACATCCATGGTCACCTCAGCTAAAAGCTTAATGACACTGTCACCGCTGGCGTACCCATATAAATCGTTAAACTGTTTAAAATGGTTTAAATCAATATAAGCCAAAGAAAAGTCATGATTCGAACGCAGTCTTTGCTCTATCGCTTCGTTAATCGCGACGTTACCAGGTAGCATGGTTAATGGATTAGCATGCTGAGCATGACGTATTTTTTCCTCAGTAATGTGCTTTAGTATGTCTCTAAGCGGCGCTAAGCCAAGATAACAGCCATTTCTGGTGATAATAATATGGCGACGAATATCAAATTCGTGATCGGTAATTTGCTTACTGACGGAGTCAAGCTCTTGCTGTTCATCAACCACCAGAGGCTGCTTGTCCATTAATTTAATCACTGACTTTTTGTCAAATAGCGCATGACCATAAGGTGCTGCAAAAACTTCTGTTAATTGATCTCGATGTAGCAGCCCTATCGGCTCTCTCACATCATTCACAACCGCGATGCTAGCCAAGTTTCGATCTTGCTCAAATAACCTATGTGCATCAATACATTGTGTACACTCATGGATAGCATTAATATCTTTGGCCAGCCAACCGATAGCCATAGACTGCTCGAACCGCCCAGATATAGCCGACGGATCTGAGTGTAGTGACTTAAACACCTCAAGCTCAGTAGGCGGTTTCATTTCAGGTTTAGCAAGTAAAAAGCCCTGTGCATTAACAATACCCAACTGTTCAATTAGCTTTAGTTCTTCAGCTCGCTCAATTCCCTCTGCAATCACTTTAGTGCTGGTGGCTTTTGCCAACTCTATTATCGACTTTAAGAACTCTCTTTTCACTACACTCTGATCGCAATGATCGATAAAATACCGATCGACCTTAACGTAATCAGGACATAGCTCTGACCACTTTTTTAGTCCTGAATACCCAGCTCCCAAATCGTCAATTGCAATTTGAAATCCAAGCTCTCGATAATGTGTAATAGTGGATAGCAACAAATGTGCATCATCTACTTTATCTTGTTCTGTGACTTCAATTACAACACGTTTTGGGTCAAGCCCGTAAATTTCCGTGAGGTGACGTGTTTCACCTTTGGGGTGGGAAGGATCTAGTAACGCTTTGGGACTAACATTTAAAAATAATTTACCGGGTAAGTTGTGCGACACGAACTGCTTAATCGCACTATCACGACAAATAATTTCTAGCTCAGATAATCGCTCTTGCTGACTTGCGATTGCAAACAATTTATCTGGAGACTCCAGTGATGAACCCGGAATACCACGACTTAGCGCTTCAAATCCTAAAATTTGACGCCTCGCAAGATCATAGATGGGCTGAAAAAGTGTAGATACCGCTTTTTCTTTTATTATTGTATTGAGTAGTATCGTGCGCGAAGACTTCACAGGATCAGGCTCACTGTAAAAACATAATCGCGCACGGTAGCAACTGTGTATGACAGTTACATGTCAATCGGATGAAATGTACCCAATTTAAAGTTGAATTTACTTCACCTTTAAATTGGGTTGCCTAAACCGACTCACTTAAGTAAACGACCGAATCAATCTCAGCGCTAACACTTTGCTACCCCTGCTTTCGTCAAGATACTTATCTCCATGACTACATGGGTAAAAGTTTTTTAAATCAAAAACTCTTAAGACGTGTCACATTTAGCCGTTAAATTGGGCGAGTATAAAGACAAGGTAGTGTCGCTTACTTCAGTGCTCTTTCAACTTGATCAAAATGCGCTATTACTTCAACAATTTCCATCTCTGCGCTTTTATAATCTTCAGGCCCTTTAAAGCCATTCATAGCTATCGCTTGGACTGTCGCAGGGTGAACTAATAGATCTTTGGCATGGTAACAAACTGGGTCGTCGAATTTTGGTAACTTACCATCCGCATGATAACCACTTTCAATTTCTTCCAAAGGTAATGTTGGGATGATATCTGCTGCCTTGTCTAAAGCATCAAGATAGGTCTGACATTGAGGATACTTAGCGACGAATTCGTTCAATAGAGTGCGTGATAAATTCACCAACTCTGCTGACTGAGCCTCTAAGGCTTTATCTTCTTTCTCTACACGAATATTGGCTAATAGTGCCTCGGCTTGCGTTTTATACATACTTAGCGAGTCAGTCGCTTCCTGCACGGCAGGCGCTGCTTTTTGCTCTGGCTGAGATTGCTCTGAGCATGCTGTAACTAAGGCTAATACACTAACTGCCATCATGAGTTTGTACATGATAATCTCCTTTATTGATAACGATTATCATTATACAACAATGTAATTTTTTAGAAACAATTATATGCTAACAAAAAAGCGGCTAACTTAGCCGCTTTTGATATTTAACCTGAGGTTTGGATAAGGAATGCTCCAACTCACTGTTGCTAAGCCACAACTTAGTTTTTCCTTGTCTAGCCAGAGAGTTTTAGCGCTAGAAAGGTATCAGTTATCCGCAGCTCAGGTTATTTACTCTATAGTCAGTAGTTAAGGCATGGCGTCTAAATCCGCACCTTCTTTTTCAACTTCTACTGGGATCAAGTCTTCTTTGCTCACACCCATTGCAACTGCAACAGAACTGGCAACATAAACTGATGAGTAAGTACCGATGAAAACACCAAATAACAGGGCAGTGGCAAAACCATGAATGGTTTGACCACCCCAAACAAATAGTGCTACCAACACGAGAATCGTCGTGATTGAGGTGACTAATGTACGGTTAAGTGTCTGCGTCAAAGAGATATTAATAATCTCTAATGTGTCATCAATTCGGACTTTGCGGAAGTTTTCACGAATACGGTCTGACACAACGATAGTATCGTTCAAAGAGTATCCTATTACGGCGAGTATCGCTGCTAAAATTGTTAAGTCAAACTCAAGACCAAGAATGGAAAATAATCCCATCGTTAAGACAACATCGTGGAAAAGTGCTGCCACAGCACCTACAGCAAAACGCCATTCAAATCGAAAAGCAACATAGATTAAGATACAGATTAGCGCAGTTAGCATCGCCAAACCGCCCTGCTCTTTAAGATCTTCACCCACGCTTGGCCCGACAAACTCAATACGGCGCATAATAACGCTTTCATCAGCTTGTTTAAGTGCAGCTATCAATTGATTACCAAGTACTTCAGCCTTAACATCATCGCCTCTTGGCGCGAGGCGTACCAGCACCTCTTGGCTAGACCCGAACAACTGTACCGAGGCATCAGCAAAACCATTTTCGGCCAACACGCTACGCACCTTGGCTAAATCAGCCGGTTGTGAGAAGCCAACTTCAACAGCAGTACCGCCGGTAAAGTCTAGGCCAAAGTTTAATCCTTTGACCATAAACGAGCCGATCGACGCTAAAATCAATAACGCAGAGAAAGCCATTGATAGCTTTCTTGCCGACATAAAACGGATAGTGCTTTTTAAATTCAATAATTGCATGTCCGTCTCCTAGATTGATAGCTTGTTAATACGTTTACCACCGATCGTAGCGTTTATTACCGCACGCGTACCAACAATCGCTGTAAACATTGACGTGATAATACCAATGGCTAACGTTACCGCAAAACCTGCAATTGGACCTGTACCAACAGAGAATAGGATCACCGCCGCGATGAGTGTCGTGATATTGGCATCGAAGATTGTACTAAATGCGCTATCATAACCATGGTGTACCGCTTGTTGCGGGCTACGCCCTTCAGCTAACTCCTCACGAATACGCTCAAAAATCAGAACGTTAGCATCAACAGCCATACCAACTGTTAATACGATACCAGCAATGCCTGGCAGCGTCAGTGTGGCACCTGGGATCATCGACATCACGCCCACAATCATAATTAGGTTAGCAGCAAGCGCTAGGTTTGCTACCAGACCAAAACCTTTGTAGTACAGCAACATAAAGGCAAGAACAAACGCAAAGCCAAGAACAACCGCCGTCATACCAGCTTCAATGTTCTCCTGACCAAGGCTTGGACCTACAGTACGTTCTTCAACAATTTGAATCGGTGCTACCAGCGCACCTGCGCGAAGTAGTAAGCTTAGGTTATGTGCCTCTGCTGGACTATCAATCCCAGTAATACGAAAAGAGCTATTTAAACGCGCTTGAATCGTCGCCACGTTAATCACCTCTTCGACTTTGATAGGTGGTAACGCTTTGCCATTTTCGTCTTTCTTGCCTGATGGCTTGTACTCGATGAAAACCGTCGCCATACGTTTACCAATGGCACGTTTTGTAAAGGCGTTCATCTTTGCACCACCTTTACTATCTAGCTTGATATTCACCTGTGGGCGCTGATATTCATCCATTCCAGATTGCGCACCTGTGATGTGAGTACCCTCAAGAATAACGCGCTTTTTAAGCACCACAGGGTAGCCATCTTTATGTAGAATAACTTCTGTGCCTGGTGGCACTCGACCTTGTGCAGCTGCGCGAACATCGGCATTTTCGTCTACTTCACGAAATTCCAGTGTTGCCGTCGCACCAAGAATCTCTTTTGCACGAGCTGTATCTTGAACACCAGGTAATTGTACGATAATACGCTCACCGCCTTGACGTTGTACGTTTGGTTCAGCAACACCTAGTTGGTTGATACGGTTACGAATAATCGTTTCGTTCTGCTTGATTGCATATTCACGAAGCTCTTTGTACTTGAGATCGCTAAGGCTTGAAAAGAAAGCAAGGCTGTCACTGCTGTCATTGATAAAGTCATTGCCAGGATAGCGCTTTCGCAAGAAACTTAATGCCGCATCTTTGTCTTCTTCAGAGCGCATAGTTACTTGCACACGTTCACTATTAGATACTCGTCTAACAGTACGATAGCGTAGCTTTTCCTCTCGCAAGTCGCTCTTAAAGTCTTGCTCCATTTGCTCTAGTGCATTGTCCATCGCTGTGACCATATCCACTTCCATTGTGAAGTGAACACCACCACTCAAATCAAGACCAAGTTTCATTGGATTTGCACCTAAGTCTTTTAACCACTCAGGTTGTGCAGGGGACATATTAATAGCGGAAATGTAGTCTTCACTTAGAGTATTGCGCAGAATATCTTGCGCTTTAAGCTGATCTTCAACGTTTTTGAAGCGGACAAGGATTTGGCCATCTTCAAGCACAGAAGATTTCACGCCAAGGTTATTCTGTTGCAGGGTTTCGTTGACTTGATCTAATACGCTGAGTGTCGCATCCGCTCCTTTTGTGCCAGATACCTGGATGGCCGGATCGCGACCATACAGGTTAGGTGTGGCATAAAGAATACCGATAGCTAACACAGCGAGAACAAGTAAGTACTTCCACATTGGATACTTGTTTAACACTGGACTATCCCTTTATTGTTTTTCTTATAGAGACTTCATTGTACCTTTAGGAAGTACTGCTGAAATCGCTGATTTTTGCACTGTCACTTCAGCTTGGTCGTTTAGTGCGATTACAACAAAATCCTTATCATCGGCTACCTTTGTGATTTTCCCCACAAGTCCACCTTGAGTTAGTACTTCGTCACCTTTGCCTAATGCACCCATTAGGTCTTTGTGCTCTTTAACACGTTTAGCTTGTGGACGGTAAATTAAAAAATAAAATACCAGACCAAAAATACCTAACATGATTAGCATTTCCATACCGCCACCTGCTGGTGCAGCCGCTGCACTGCTAGCATGCGCGCTTGAGATAAAAAAGCTCATTTCACTTCCTCGTTTATAAAATTAATTATTTTCTGTCAAACCAACGTCAGCCAACTCTGGCACCGGTATGCCACGGCGCGCATAAAAGTCTTCGACAAATTCGTCAAATGTGCCTTCTGACAAGGCGTTTCTCATTCCTTCCATCAAACGTTGATAATAACGTAAGTTGTGGATGGTATTGAGTCGAGCGCCTAAAATTTCATTACACTTATCTAAGTGATGTAAGTACGCTCGAGAGTAATTCTGACAAGTGTGGCAATCACACTCTGCATCCAATGGGCTGGTATCCGTTTTGTGTGCTGCATTACGGATTTTCACCACACCACCGGTCACAAATAAGTGACCATTACGAGCGTTACGCGTTGGCATTACACAATCAAACATGTCAATACCACGGCGCACTGCCTCAACCAAATCTTCTGGTTTGCCCACGCCCATCAAGTAGCGTGGTTTTTGCTCAGGCATTTTATATGCACATTGATCAAGAATATTGATCATGTCCTCTTTTGGCTCACCAACAGATAAACCACCTAGTGCATAGCCATCAAAACCTATTTCTTCTAAGCCCTTTTGCGACTCAGCACGAAGCTCAGGATACATACCGCCTTGAATAATACCAAACAACGCTGACGGGTTATCACCATGTGCTTCTTTAGAGCGCTTTGCCCAGCGTAAGCTCAGCTCCATTGAATCTTTAGCTTCTTTCTCTGTTGCTGGATATGGGGTGCATTCATCAAAAATCATTACGATATCTGAGCCTAAGTCACGCTGCACCTCCATCGCTTTTTCTGGCGACAACATAATCTTTTCACCATTAACAGGAGATTTGAATAGCACACCTTCTTCAGAAATTTTACGCATCGCACCTAGGCTAAATACTTGGAAGCCGCCAGAATCAGTCAAGATAGGCTTATCCCAATTCATAAAATCATGCAGATCGCCGTGCTGTTTGATGATCTCCGTGCCTGGGCGTAGCATCAAGTGGAAGGTATTGCCTAAACAGATGTGCGCGCCCGTTTCTTTAAGCTCGTCTGGGGTCATGCCTTTTACTGTGCCATAAGTGCCAACCGGCATAAACGCAGGAGTTTCTACTACACCACGGTCGAAGATTAAGCGACCTCGGCGAGCTTTGCCCTGTTTGCGATCTAATTCAAATTTCATTGTTACCTCGTTGTCAGAAAAACAGTCCAACATTGATTAAAAAACATGCTAACCCCATATTTAGGGCGGTGATCTTCCGATTCTACCAAGATTAACGGCTCAATTCTAATATTGGGATAAAAAACCCAAAGTCTATATCACGCCGACAACTTTACAGTCAGAAAAAGCAAAATGCCCAGCAATACTGGGCATTTTAATAGTTGTATGGTGCAAATTACTTATCTTGCTTTTGCAAGAACATAGCATCACCGTAACTGAAAAAGCGGTATTGCTTTGCGATTGCAGTTTGGTAGGCATTCATAATATGTTCTTGCCCTGCAAATGCACTCACTAGCATGATTAATGTCGATTCTGGCAAATGGAAGTTAGTCACCATGGCATCAACCACATTAAAGCGGTAACCAGGGTAAATGAAAATATCGGTATCGCCGTAAAGCGGAGCAATCTCGCCGCCATTGGCTTTTGCGGCAGATTCAAGTGAGCGCACTGACGTAGTCCCTACCGCTATAACTCTCCCTCCTCTCGCTTTCGCCGCTTTAATCGCCTGCACAACGTCTTCTGAGACTTCAATGTATTCTGAGTGCATGACATGCTCTTCCACCGAATCTACTCGCACAGGCTGAAATGTACCTGCACCAACATGTAAAGTCACAAAAGCCATCTCAACGCCTTTATCCTTTAGCTTGGCCATCAACTCATCGTCAAAGTGCAGTCCAGCTGTAGGCGCTGCAACAGCGCCTGGCTTCTCTCCATAAACAGTTTGATAACGCTCTTTGTCCTCATCATCATCAGGTCTGTCTATGTATGGTGGTAAAGGCATATGGCCAATTTTATCTAAAATCGCCAACACGTTTTCTTCGCCTTCAAACCTTAACTCAAATAACTCACCATGACGCTGAACCATTTCAGCGGTTGCTTGGCCTTCAAGCTCAATTTTAGTACCAGGCTTTGGCGACTTACTTGCTCTAACATGAGCGAGTACTGTCCGCTCATCAACGACACGTTCGACTAATACCTCTAATTTTCCACCACTGGCTTTTTGCCCAAACATGCGAGCAGGGATCACTTTTGTGTTATTAAAGATGATTAAATCTTCAGGGTTAATAAGCGCTACAATATCTTTAAAAATCTTGTGCTCGATTTCACCACTATTGCCATTTAAGGTAAGAAGACGACTGCTAGAACGCTCCTTCATTGGGTGTCTTGCAATCAACTCATCAGGAAGGTCAAAACTAAAGTCTGCTACGCGCATGGAAAAGCCTCATTTCGAAAATTGCGCCAAGTCTAGTGCGGTGTTTTAGCGAAATCAAGTGCTTGTAACCTTGCGTAAATACCTTTAACCTAGCGGGTCTAAAATGGCGTTCACTTAAAAGATTTTACGAAGTTAAAACACAAAGTGCTGTACAATCTTTATTCTTTAAGTTGAAACAATAGCTTATGCCTTTTAGCGCACATTTTATACCGTCAACCGTTGTAATCGTATGCCAGTATCTGGTGAGGTTTTTTTATTGTGTCTAGACAACTAACGTTGCTCATTGTTAACGCCAGTACTCACGAAACGCAAACTTTAACTAAAACGCTCAGCGTATTAGATGTCTTTACTATTATTACCAAATCTGACTCACAAGATGCTTTGAGTTTACTAAAAACTCAACCCGTCGACTTAGTGATTACCGGCCTCAACATCGGTAAAATTGACGGCTGGCGCTTTTCTCGTATGATACGTTCAGGCTTGCTCGCTACCTCAAAAAGTACGCCTATCGTACTTATTCCGCCAACTTATTGTGAGCGTATCGCTGAGACGACCGCGCGCAGCTACAGTATAGATGCCGTGCTACCGTTTGAGCGACAAGATATGCTGCCACAGATCTTGGCAAACGTATTGTCGACACATCTAGATAAAAGTAGCCGGCTCAACTTACTACTCCTTGAACCGGACCAAAATAAAGCTGAAAAAATTTGTGCGCATCTATCACATAATTTCTCTTGTACGCATGTAAATACAGCAAACAGTGCCCTATCGCTATTTCTTCAGGGTAACTATGCTATCGTCTTAATGGACACAACGACCAACCTTTCTGGCTCCGCTGACGAACTCGTAGAGAGCATTCTAAAACATAAACCTAGTCAAGCAATTGTGACCATTATTGACAAACGTGATGCCGATCATGCTGAACAACTATTACTACTTGGCGTAACCGACTTTGTTCGGGCACCATACGATATGCCATTTTTAAGTAAAGTATGTGATCACGCCGCACGGCGAGAAGACTTTATGGTGAGTTACGCTGAGTTTGCAAATAAGGTTGAACAGCTAAGCAGAAGTGAAAATCGTTATAAAGATTTGTTCTCCGCACACCAAAGGATCCTCCTTCATTTAAGAACGGTTGTGGTTGAACTTGATTTAGAAGGCGCGATTCGATTTATTAACCCAGCATGGGAATACCTGTCAGGGTTTGGGATAAAGTCTAGTTTGCATACCCAACTACATGACTATATCGCCAAAGAGGAACTAATAACGCTGCAAACCGTAATGCAAGAAATGCAAAATGGTGAGCGACAGCATGCTCAAATAGAATTACAGCTACGTCATAAAAACGGTCATCTCATTTGGGTGGAGTGCCGTTTGCAACTTATCAAAAATACATCTAGCTCCGTAGCTATCACTGCGACGCTTGATAACATTCATGAGCGCAAACAAGCAGAGTTGCAACTCAGACATTTAGCATTACACGATACACTGACAGGTTTGCATAATCGCTATTATTTTGACCAGCAACTTAATCAACTGTGTAATGAAGTAAAGTCTACCAATGATATTGAGCATGCCCTGATATACATCGACTTAGATCACTTTAAAATCATTAATGACAGCAAAGGTCATCAACAAGGCGATATTGTTCTAAAAGAAGTGTCAGAGCTGTTTGGGGATGAAATTGGAGAACAGCACCTCACGTTTCGTATTGGTGGTGATGAATTTGCAATTTTACTCAAACATACCGCTTTACTCGATGCCCATATGTATGCGGAAAGTATTTGTATGGCCATTGAAAAGCATAAGTTTCATTTCGAAGATAATGCCTACTCTATTAGTTGCTCGATTGGCTTGACCCAAATTAACAGTGACAATGCTGATCCCAATGAGTGTTTAAAGCAAGCTGATATTGCACTTTATATTGCAAAAAATCTGGGACGTAATCTAGTTCATTGTTACAACAAAGAAGATGAGCAGAACCAAACACTACAAATCGGCTTAGAGTGGGGTCACAGTGTCAGACAAGCGCTACAAAATGACAGTATAGAACTTCATTATCAACCTATTTGGGACTTCAAAAAACAACAAGTTGCGTATTACGAAGCCTTACTCAGATTGAAAATCAATGATGAAATCGTGTACCCCAATCAGTTTATCCCCGCATTGGAGCTTTTAAACGATACTTTTCTAATGGATCAATGCGTTATCAGAACTGCGATCAAGGCACTTTCAGAGTTTGATGTGCTCAGCCAAGTGGCGATTAACTTGTCTGCACACTCTTTTTTAGATGAGAGACTGCAACCACATATTCAAGCCTGTCTCACTGAGTATCAAGTAAGTGCGAATCGCGTTATATTCGAGATCACAGAATCAGCCAGTATTAATAATTTAAATGCAACACAGTCTATGATCAAAAATCTAAACGACTTAGGCTGCCATTTTGCTATTGATGATTTTGGAACAGGCTTTAGTACTTTTAGCTACCTGAAACAGCTTCCTGCACAGCATGTTAAGATTGACGGCTCCTTTGTACGAGACATGTTAAATGATCCTATCGACTTGGCTTTGGTCAAGGCTGTAAACGATATCAGTCACTCATTAGACAAGTGTTCGGTAGCCGAATACGTCGAAAATAAAGATATATTTCATAAACTTAGAGAGATTGGTGTGGATTATGGTCAAGGCTATTTTATCTCAAGGCCACTTCCCATCGAGCAGTTGGAATGCAACCTAAAAACTATTTTATCCCTAAAAACAGAGCAGTAACAACTTTATACTAAAGGTTACTTTTACTTCTTGCAAAGTTCACTATAATTAAAGATACCAGTTTAAAATGTCATCAATTTTTAAGGTAACACCTTAAAAATATAGACATTCAAAGGATTGAGCTACATCTTGCTATGGACTTCAAGGGGTAAATTATGCTGTCATTATCGCTTTTTTTAATACTTGCAAACTTGCTCATCGCATATCAGTGCTACCGTTATGCTAGTGCTAAGGGATATCCAGTAAAGTTATTCACGGGGCTTGGACTGCTACCCTATTTTAACTTGGTCGTGTGGGTATACTTACTCTTTCTACCGAACTTGACTACGGCCAAAAATATTGAACAAGCGTAACACTAGATTGCTCAATTTGACGTCTATTCGGAAATGAGTAGTCCGTGTCGATAACACCAGCATCGCTGCCTGCTATCGCCAAAGTGTCTACGTCCATTCAGACAAAGTACGTTGGAAAGTACTATATTTAATAAAAACAGCATGCCGCTACTCTTGGCATGCTGTTTTTATTAGGGTTCCCGATATAGCGCAGGACAATAACCTGAACTCGGCAAAAAGGTGATGCTCTCGCCACTATCCCTAACCACATCATGACATTTGCTTYGCACTAAGAAATATTTTTTGGCTAGAGTAATATTCCGCTGTAAAGCTTAGGTACTTTTGTTGATTAGCCTATTTCTAACTCTAAGTTCAGCTTATACCAATTTTCTTAATTAAGTGGTCTATTTTGAGGTGAGAAAATCTTGTCGATAACACCGCTTCCGCGTCCTGCTCACGCCGAGGTACCTACGTCCTGTAGGCAAGGCAAAAATTTTGCTATTTAGTTGTTCTAAATAAAAAATTTTTAACGCGGTTAGCGTCAGATATACTCCTTCAAATTGAGCAAGTATTAAGTCAAATTGGTATTAGTTAGAAGCGGTAGCTAACAGCCGCTTCTTGTAGCTCTGTTGCACTTTTCTTTCCAGTCACACATTGCTGTATCAATGATTTTGGATAGATACGTATTTGTTTGCTATTTGTGTTATTTGGTTCGCTGTAGATAAAACTAATATATTCATCATCAGGCAAGCTGCGTAAGCCGGCACCGTAATCACATAGACTGGTTGCTAAACTCATCGTAAGCGCTTCTTCGAGTGCTCGCTGCTGCTGTACTCTTTCCTTTTCCCTTTTCGCTCGAGATGCTTCTAGACTGCTCTTGAGTTTATCTTTTAAGGCTTTTAATTCGGTGTCTTTATGCGAGAGTTGCACAATACGTTTTTCGACTTCTTTTAAAGACTCACTAAACCTCTGGCTGTCGGCTTCCTGCTCATGCATTTTCGCAAACTCAAGTTCAGCCTTTTCGCGTTCAAGTTCTCGGAGTCTGATCCGGTTTTCTCTTTCTTGCTCAACAGCTTCTCTTACTTTTTCAGCACCCGCTCTTACTTTATCAGCAACATCGGCATAAGCTTCAGAGAAAGCCTCAGCAATTGGCTCTGAGACTTCTACTTCAGCAATCGCGATGTCTAAGTCTGGTAATTCAAACTCACCAATAGCGGCAACGTCGTCAAGGTTCTCTATATGTGATAGCCACTCTAGTCGATGTCGACGTTTCAATACTAATTCAAACACTGCTCCTTGGTCATGAAGGTAGTAACCAGAAACGCTGCGGACTTGATCTTGTGTGTCATGCTGTAGCGCACTAGTTAGTACACGTTCAAAAATAGCCACTTCACGCTGTAAAGATGGATTTGGCGACTCAGCCTGGACCAAGCCTGCACATAATGTTGCAGCTGCGCCTAGGCACAATGTAATTAACTTCATGGTTTACCTCGATACTGTGCTAAATTCTGCGTTGGTGTCTGCTCTACTTGCTCTGCAAGTTCATTTAGTTGCAATCTAAGTAGTGCTTGATCTTGCGCACGTTGCGCTTGGATAAGATCAACCAAGTTATTCATTGCTAAACTTCGTTCTTTGCGATTTTGCTCCACAACTTGGGTCACTAATCTGGAGAGTGCTTCTTGCTCTATCGGTTTCACTTCATCAAACTGGGATAAAACCTTCTGAATTACCTCTTGTTGCTTAGCCAACTGCCTTTGTTGCGCAGTCATTTGCTCGTGTAACCCCAAGTTTTGTAACCATAAACCTGCAACTCCCAATCCTACGACCAACCAAGCAGCTACAGTCGACAATGACCAAGTATCAGTATTTGACTGCTGAGTAAGTTGTGGTGGTGGTGTTTGCACTTGGTACGTCTTGGCATGTTGCTGCCATTGCGTTGCAGCTTGGAGCATGTCACGGTATTCACTGTTATTACGCAGCGCTGCTAATTCATCCTCTGTGATTGGCTTTCCCTCTAACCACTTTGCAAACAAAACATCCAATTTAGCCATGATCACGCACCTCTAGTTGCCCTTTCATTTTGCTAAGCGCGTTATAAAGTCGCGCCTTTACCGTGTTAGTCGATAGTTCAAGTTGCATAGCAATCTCTTCGAACGTGTAGTGTTGGAAAAACTTTAGTTCAACCACAATCCGTTGCTCAAAAGGAAGCTGTTTTAGTGCATCATAAATTTCTTGATTACTCTGCTGTTGAGCCACTCCAGCATCAGGTCCAGCTTGAAGTACCTCCGGCTCTTTCCCTTCAATAGATTCGAATTTCCGCTTACGCATATGGTCAACAATCCTTGCGTGGGTAATTTTAAATACCCAAGTTGAAAACTGAGAGTTACCATTAAATGTATGTAAATTACGGTGCATACTGATAAATACATCTTGTGCTATATCCAGCGCATCTTGCGGCTCACCCACGAGCCTTAAGCACTGGTTGTATACTCGACTGTGATGCTGTTTACATAATGATGCCCAAGCACCTTGATTGCCTTGTAGTGCTCTTTTTATTAATTGTTTTTCGCTATTAAAAAACACTCAGCTCACTCATTAATTCTTTTATCAGTTAATCGCTGCAAGTATTAAAAAAGTTGTATCAATAGAGAATTTTTTGAAAAAAGCACCATTACTGGTGCGATAGATAGGATTGAATCTTACTTCATAGTGTCAGCTTTGGCTTGACACTGTGATGAAATATAGCCTCTAACAAAATCACTAAACAGTCTAAAATCCCTGATCCGTCCAGTGGTACGGCGCCATATTAAGCCTATTTCCCTATAGGCATGATCCTGTGGAGGCGTTGCAATAAGGGGCTTACCTTGTAAGATTCCAGCATTAATGGCCATTTGTGGTAAAAAGGTGACACCATTTTTGTATTCGACCATGCTCAGTAATGTATGCAGATTTGCCGCCTCAAATGGGTTGATACACGCGCTACGATTTAAGTGGCAAGCGCTCAATGCGTGCCCCGTCATACAGTGTTCTTTTTCCAACAAAAAGACGCTTTGCTCTGGTAATAAATTAAAATCTTCTATTGGCTCAGGCACACTATAATCTGCATGACGAACTAAGCTAAAGTGATCTTTGGCTAAGACTTGAGTATGGAACTTATCCGTTCTATATGGCAATGCAAGCATCGCCATATCGATATGCCCATGCTCTAACTTATCTAATAGGTTATCACTGGTGTCTTCAACTAGCACTAGGTTAAGTGCTTCAAACTCTTTCTTACAAGCTTGATAAAGGGGTGCTGCAATAAAACTCGCAATAGTTGGAATAATACCTAAAGTTAGCTTACCAGAAAGTGGGGTTTTATAGCTTTTGGTCAGCTCTTTCACACTCATGGTGTCATCGATAATTTTCCGTGCTCGCTCTACCACTTCTTCGCCAATGTCAGTAAACATTAGGCTGCGATTTTCACGCTCAATAAGCTGACACCCAAGTGTTTCCTCAAGGTTTTGTATCGCGCTACTTAGCGTCGACTGGCCGATAAAGCAAGCTTCGGCTGCTCGGCCAAAGTGTTGATGCTGATGCACCGCAAGAAGGTATTGTAGTTGTTTGATACTGGGTAAATTCGTCACAAGCTTTACTCTTTATTTTCAACAGCACAAATAAAAAGACCCCAACACCAAAGGTGTTGAGATCTTTTCAAGCTAAAAGTCTGTCTTTTTGAAAAGGTGTGGTTTGCTTTTAAACGCCAAACACTAATCTCAAAATATAGAATATAACAATAGCAAGGGCAGCACCAACTGGCAATGTAATTACCCAAGAAACTACGATGTTACGGATAACACCCATATTCAATGCGGCAATACCACGAGCCATACCTACACCTAAAACTGCACCAACTAAGGTTTGAGTTGTCGAAATAGGGAGACCGGTACCAGAGGCGATAACAACTGTTGAGGCTGCTGCAAGCTCTGCTGCAAAACCACGGCTCGGAGTAAGGTGCGTAATACCTTCACCAATGGTCTTAATTACTTTTTTACCAAGAATCGCAAGGCCAGCAACAATACCCAAACCACCTAATGGTAAGATCCACCACGCAAGCGCCGCTTTCTTTGCAATTTCACCATCATTTTCAACAATATTTACTACTGCTGCTAGAGGACCGATTGCGTTTGCTACATCATTTGAACCATGTGCGAATGCCATACAACACGCTGTCAGCACCATCAGAATAGCAAATACTTTTTCAACGTTATTAAACTGCATTTGCTTATCTGCATTTGGATCCATCTTCAATTTAGAAATTGCAAATTTACCGATGATACCAATCACGATAGCGATACCGATTGCCAGCGCAAAACCTTCAAAAGTACCCATGTTGATACCGATGTGTTTTAGTCCCTTCTTAATGGTAACTAATGACATCACAAAGCCCGCTAGACCCATATAAATAGGGACGAAACGCTTGGCATTTTCTAGTGGTTTATTGGTATCAAAGATAAGCTTTTGTGCGCTCATGAAAATAAGATAGGCGATAAAGCCTGAAATAGCTGGAGTAATTATCCAACTACCAACTATTCCTGCAACCTTGCCCCACTGGATAGCTTCACTACCTACCGCGACCAGTGCGAAACCAATGATAGCACCGATAATTGAGTGCGTAGTTGATACCGGCCAGCCCAGCATAGAAGCTAATAATAACCAGCTACCTGCGGCAAATAATGCTGATATCATCCCCAATATCATAAGTTCAGGAATATCAATAAAAGGAGTTGAGTCAATGATCCCTTTTCGGATCGTTGATGTTACTTCGCCACCCGCAAGATAAGCACCCGCGAATTCAAAGATCATAGCAATAATAATTGCTTGTTTGATGGTAAGTGCTTTTGAACCTACCGAAGTACCCATCGCATTAGCAACATCATTTGCGCCAATACCATAAGCCATAAAGAAACCAACTGCTGCGGCAACTAAAACCAATACCGTGCCGTAGGATGCAATAAAATCCATAACAAACCTTACTTTATTTTAAAAGATCGATTTTTATTAACGAGCTAACATCAGCTCAAGACGTGAACCAACGCGCTCTGCAATATCCGCAAGGCCACCTACCCACTCGATGATTTTGTATAAGAACATCGCATCAATCGGGTTTAGCTCGCCTTCAACAGCACGTAGCTCTTGACGAATCTTTATTTGCATTTCATCGGTATCTTGCTCAATAGCATCTAACTCAACGAGCATTTTTTCAACGAGTGTAACCTCACGGCCTTTAAAACCAGTCTCAAGTAGCTCGTCAAGCTCATTGATTGCTTCAGATGCTTGTTTAGTCGCGTCTACACAACGGGTGACGTAAGCAAGAAAGTCTTTTTGAATGGATTCAGGGATCACCATTTCACGACCGATAACGCGACCGGCGATATCTTTAGCTTTGTTGGCAATCTTATCTTGGTGAGTAATTAGTTCCAGTAAGTCAGTCCGTTCTACTGGCATAAATAAACCGCGAGGCAACTGTAAGCGAACTTCACGCTTAAGTTCATCTGCTTCACGCTCAAGGTTTCGGATTTCAATGCGAATTGCATCCGCTTCCGCCCACTCCCCTTTGAAGACATGGTTAAAAAATGGGATCAAGGCCGCACTGGCCTGATGGACTATTTTTATATGCTCTTCAATTGGCTTAATAGGAGATTTAGCAAACACTCCTAAAAACGCGTTACTAGGCATAACTGACCCTTAAATCATATTTGTATGCATGTGCAAAGAGTAATTTTACAGCATTGAGCGCCGTTGTGAACGGTTTTATTACAAGTTTAGATGAACTTAACATGAAATTGCGCGCTCAATGCGCGCAACTACTTGATAAGCATCACAAGG
This sequence comes from Pseudoalteromonas sp. J010, assembly GCF_003934235.1. NCBI lineage: Bacteria > Pseudomonadati > Pseudomonadota > Gammaproteobacteria > Alteromonadales > Pseudoalteromonadaceae > Pseudoalteromonas > Pseudoalteromonas sp. J010. The sequence goes on from NZ_RDBW01000014.1 coordinate 69,994, forward strand.
TTTTTGCGATATCTTCTTGAGATGTATGACGAATATCTTTGCCATTTACAAAGTATATTACATATTCTGCAATATTCTGGCAGCGATCACCGATACGCTCTAATGAACGTACGGACCAAATTAAGTCCATAATTTTTGGAATAGAACGTGGGTCTTCCATCATATAAGTCATTATTTGACGTGTGACAGCTTCATACTCGCGGTCAACCTTTGCGTCCGCTTTGTGAACCTCAAATGCTTTTTGCGCATCCATACGCGCAAACGCATCTAATACATCGTGCAGCATCTGCGAGACTTGGCGTCCCATGTTATCAATATTTACCAATAAATCTTGCTGATCTTTGGTAAATGAATCGAGTGCTACTTTGGCTATTCGCTCAGCCTCGTCACCGATACGCTCAAGATCCGCGATGGTTTTTGCAATCGCAACGACTAAACGTAGGTCACTGGCAGCAGGCTGTCTTTTGGCGATAATTCGCGTGCACTCTTCGTCAATGTTGACTTCCATTGCATTGACTTTGTAGTCGTTCTGACTGACCTTTTTCGCCTTTTCAGCATCATTGTGGTTAACCGCATCAAGCGCTGTGTTTAGTTGCTGCTCTACCAGCCCACCCATACTGAGTACGTGATTTCTCACGTTTTCTAGCTCTTCGTTAAAGCGGCCAGAAATGTGCTTATTAATATTGTGTTCCATAATATTCTCCTCGCAAGCGCGTCTTAACCGTAACGACCAGTAATATAGTCTTCAGTTTTCTTCTTAGACGGCGTGGTGAATAGAGTATTGGTATCTGCATACTCGATTAACTCACCCATATACATAAACGCAGTTTGATCAGATACACGCGCAGCTTGCTGCATGTTATGTGTAACGATAACTACAGTATACTTGTTTTTCAGATCGTTAATGAGCTCTTCAATAACTAGCGTAGAAATTGGATCCAGTGCCGATGTTGGTTCATCAAGTAACAGTACCTCTGGTTCAATCGCAATTGAGCGAGCAATAACCAAACGCTGCTGCTGACCACCTGATAAACCAAAGGCACTGTCATGAAGTCGGTCTTTGACTTCGTCCCAAAGCGCAGCGCCGCGCAGTGATTTTTCAACCACTTCGTCTAACTTACGCTTGTCTTTGATACCTTGTAGGCGTAGGCCGTAAACCACATTCTCATAAATAGATTTAGGGAATGGATTTGGCCTTTGAAACACCATACCTACGTTGCGACGTAACGCTGCAACATCGACGCTCTTATCATAAATGTTCTGTCCTTGAAGATTGATTTCTCCTTCAATACGACAGCTATCAACCAGGTCGTTCATGCGGTTAATACAACGCAGTAATGTTGATTTACCACAACCTGATGGACCGATAAATGCGGTTACCTGCCCTTTTGGGATCAGCATGTTGACGTTGCTAAGAGCTTGTTTATCACCATAGTAAAGATCTAGGTTCTTGATCTCTAGTGCGGTGAGCTCTGGACTTAAATTTGCTAAATCAAGCTTGTTGTTAGCATTTGCTTGATTGACTTCTGGCGCTACTGTAATCATGTTTTTACCTGTTAAAAATCTTTACTATTAATGCTCTAGTGATCTGAACTTTTCGCGTAAGTGGTTACGAATACCGATAGCGGTAATGTTTAGTGCAATAATCACCGTAACCAGCAAGAACGCAGTTGCATAAACCAAAGGTCTTGCAGCTTCAACATTCGGGCTTTGGAAACCTACATCATAAATATGGAAGCCTAAGTGCATAAACTTACGATCCAAATGAATATAGGGGAAGTTTCCATCTAGCGGTAGTGTTGGTGCCATCTTTACCACCCCCACCAGCATCAGTGGTGCTACCTCACCAGCAGCTCGTGCTACCGCAAGGATAAGGCCAGTCATAATTGCAGGGCTTGCCATTGGTATAATGATCCGCCAAAGCGTTTCTGCTTGAGTTGCGCCAAGAGCCAATGAACCATGACGTACTGAACTTGGAATACGTGACAAACCTTCCTCTGTAGAAACAATAACTACAGGTAACGTTAAAATTGCCAATGTTAACGCTGACCAGATAACCCCTGGCGTACCAAATACAGGGCTTGGCGCTGCTTCAGGGTAGAACAGTTCGTCAATTGAGCCACCTAACATATAAACGAAGAAACCAAGACCAAATACACCATATACAATAGACGGTACACCTGCGAGGTTTATCACTGCGATACGTATCATCTTAGTGATCGCATTTTTTGCCGCATATTCATGCAAGTAAATTGCTGCGACCACACCAAATGGCGTCACAATCACTGCCATCAACATCACCATGAATACCGTACCGAAGATTGCAGGAAAAACCCCACCTTCGGTATTTGCTTCACGCGGATCGTCGCTTACAAACTTGCTAATTTGTACCAAGTAATGACCTACTTTAGCGAAAAAGCCCATATCATTTGGGAACCACACATCCAGCACTTGATACAATGGAAGTGTTACTTCTTCACCACGCATGTCGCGGACAACGACTTGGTCACGCTTTGCTTGCTTTCTTAGCTCAAAAAGGCGCTTCTCAAATACTTTGTAATCTTCACGCAACTCTGCACGACGAGCATTTAGCTCAGCTAGCCTCTCATCAGTCAGTTCGTTATCTAACTGATATGATTTTTCTTTTAAGCGTAAACGCTCAAGTTCATAGTTAATGTGGCCGATTTCACTGTTTTGAAGATCTAGCGCTTCTTCATTTAGGTCTACGGCGCGCTCAACTAACTCATGCAGTTTCTCAACTGGTTGCTCTACAACAGCCTTGCCATCTTCCAAAACACGGACGACATAGCCATAGAAGTTACCATTTTTACTGCGCTCAAATACAGCCAGATCAGCTGGTACTGTTTGACGCTTTATATCAGTGGACAAGACCCATCTAAAGTCAAGCTCCACATATTCACGGTTACCTGTTTTAACTAGCAAACGCTCTACATATTCGGCCTGATAGTCAGATAGGTCGTAACCTGCGGCCTCAAGTCGAGACTTTGGTACCATTTCGCGATCATAAATTTCACCGATCACTGTTTGCTGCGCAACGGATCCCTCTAATTGCATTTCTACCACTTGTGATGGCCAGAAAAAGCTAAGCCCTTTCCACGCTATCATTGCCAAGAGTCCAATGACCGAAATCAAACTAATACTGACCGCGCCACCTGTCATCCAGATCCACGGAGAACCTGACTTAAACCACTGCTTTACCATGTCATGTCACTCCAATTACATTGAACTATATTTTTCACGCAGCTGCTGGCGGACAAATTCAGCAACGGTGTTAAATACGAAAGTAAAAATAAATAATACAAAGGCAGCTAAGAACAAGATGCGGTAATGTGAGCTTCCCACTTCAGATTCTGGCATTTCAACCGCGATATTCGCTGCAAGCGTACGCATACCTTGGAATATACTCCAGTCCATAATTGGCGTGTTCCCCGTTGCCATTAATACAATCATGGTTTCGCCAACAGCGCGTCCTAAACCCATCATCACAGCAGAGAAGATACCAGGACTTGCTGTCAGTAATACAACGCGAACCAAAGTTTGCCACTGCGTAGCACCGAGTGCCAGTGAGCCATTTGAAAGGTGCTTGGGTACGCTAAATACCGCATCTTCAGCAATCGAGAAGATAGTAGGAATGACCGCAAAGCCCATTGCGATACCTACTACTAGGGAGTTACGCTGGTCAAATGTTAGACCTAGTTCATTAGTTAAATATTGGCGCACATTACCGCCAAACAACCAAGACTCAATACCACCGCTCATGGCAAACGAGAGCCAACCAACAATTAGTACCACTGGGATAAGCAAAATTGAATGCCACCCCTCAGGCACAACGTGCCTTATTTTTGCGGGTAATTTAGTCCAGCCAAATGCCGTTGCAATCATTGCTATTGGTAATAACACCAATAGAGCAACCACTGCTGGTAGATGAGTTTCAATTAAAGGRGCAAGCCAAAGACCCGCTAAAAAGCCCAAGATAACCGTTGGTAGTGCTTCCATAATTTCTACCGCTGGTTTAACGACTCGACGCAACTCACTGGACATAAAGTAAGCCGTGTAAATAGCTGACGCTAGCGCTATAGGTACTGCAAATAACATAGCGTACATTGCTGCTTTAATCGTACCGAATGAAATTGGTACTAGGGAAAATTTAGACTCAAAGTCATCGCTAGCTGATGTGGATTGCCAAGTGTAAGCAGGCTCTGGGTAACCTTCGTACCACACCTCTTGCCATAATGCAGACCACGTTACCTCTGGGTGTTCATTATGCAGTTCAACAACCGTCAAGGTATCATCAGCGAGTAGTAAAGCCGCGTTCGCACGTGGTGCAACAGCAAATTTTTGTATTGCTTTATCCGTCACTTTACCTTGCCATAAGTGTGCTTCACTGGTGGTGTAATACAGACCAAGTTCACCATTTTCATTGGTTGTGAAAAAAGTGCGACGATAAAACTCACTGAACAAGTTTACTCTTTTACTCTTGGGCGTCTCAAATGAGCGTATTTTGTCAAATTGACGTCCATTATCGGTATTGATTTCAAACCATTGAGACACTTCACCATTATCATTCGCAAGCATCAGCGAGTTTGCACCAGCGAGCAAATTCATATTGACTAAGTTGGCATTTTCTTCATTTGCTGCGAGTAATTGGAATAACTCTACTTCTGAAGCATACCGTGTATCAAACACATAGACTTGGTTAGCAGAACGAACAAAGGTGCGTGATGTGTCTGGTGAAATCAGTAGCTCGTCAACACGACCGTCTATATCCAACTCCGTGCGCTCAACCGCCCATTCAACTTCACCAGTAAACATATTCTCTTCAGCAACGTAAGAAGCAAAAATTACACGCTTGTCAGCTGTTTGCGCAACCACTGCAGTTTTGTCTTCAAAATGGCTAAACGCAAATTTGCGGATTGCTTGACCTTGCTCATCTACAATAAGTTGCTTGGCGTTTAGTGGGTAACTTAGACGTGGTGTCAATACACGTTGATTACCGGGAAAGCTGACCATAAACATGGGCTTGACTAGCTGCACTTGTCCATTATCAAGACCAAATGCATACTGACCCAAAAATGGGGCACTTTCCGCAAATGCAGTTACATTGCCATCAAGATCAACGTTAAGCGAGTCCAGTAGCTTACCAGCACCTTCGCCTTTGATTTGATAATAATCAACCGTACCGCTGCGGCTAAGTAAATAGGCAATTTCAGTTTGTTCTTCAACGCCGATACCCAGGTATTTCTGCTCTTGCACTAGCTGAATGTCCATTCTTTTTTCAACCTTTGCAGATTCAAAAATGGGCTGAACAACGTACAGTAAGTAAAAGAAGATAAGTAAAAGTGCGATTAAGACCATTACTCCACCGGAGGTAATGCCAAATTGTGCAAACCTGTCTTTGAATAGACGGCTTCTATCCGTTTTAAAGGATGGCTTTTGCGGATTGGAAGTCATCAATATACCCTTTGGTTTTAAAATTGCGGGCATTATATTTCATCAAGATGACAGTTGTGTTACACCCAATACACAATTGCACGTTATTCAATTACCTTAGAGCAGAGTTTTATTATCAAAAAAAACAAACCAAACTGAACAAAAAACAGCCTCCATGTTAAGCTAGAGTAAAGGCCTAAATTTCGTTGCATTTCTTTACATTAAGTGTTTCCAGAGACTGGACAAAGCCAGTATTTAGACTAGTCTAAATCATGCGCCGAATTCGTTTTTTCGCCTACGGGCGCCACAAAAAAAGAGACATGATATGAAGCAGTTAATATTAACACTTATAGGTAAGGACCAGCCGGGTCTCGTCGAGAAAATATCATCTACAATTCTTTCTCACCATGGTAATTGGTTAACGAGTAATTTAAGTCATTTAGCAGGTCACTTTGCAGGTATAGTGCAAATTGAAGTCGCTGAAGAACATTTGCAAGAAATACAAGAGGCACTGTACGCGCTACCTGATTTAGAGGTAAAAATAGAGTCAGGCGAAACGTCAGCAACACAGGCAGAGCCCGACACGCTCAATTTAGTGATTACTGGTAATGACAGACCGGGAATAGTCCAAGAGCTCGCGACTGTTATTCGCCATAAAGGGGCGAATATTACCCACCTCACATCGAAACAACGCAGTGCACCGAATTGGGGACTCCCTATTTTTAGCGCTTTTGCCACAGTTACTTTACCCGTTGGCATGGTGAAAGAAAACGTCGTAGATGCACTTGAATCAATCACCAGTGATTTGATTGTCGACATAGAAGAGAGCTAAAAGCTGCACTATACTCAAGATAGTCTTATGGCAAACACAACAGGCGCGTCGTGTTTGTCATAATAGTGTCATACACCCTGCTTAAGCTGTAGAAAAGCTGTACCTATGGAAAGCACAATGCAGGCCGTATCTTTAGAGCATAAAACCATCACATACTTTGCCAAAGAATTAAGCTGGCTCTCGTTTAACGAACGCGTTTTACAAGAAGCCAAGGATCCCGCTAATCCGATCATCGAACGGATCCGATTTCTTGGTATCTTTTCCAATAACTTAGATGAATTTTTTCAAGTACGAGTCGCAGACGTTAAACGTCGTATCCTGCTAAATAACTTACCTGATACTAACTTTGACGAAGATGAGGCACTACTTGCTGACATTCAAAAAAAAGTACTAGAACTCGGTAAAAAGTTCAATGCCATATACGCTCAAATATTGAAGGACTTGAATGAGCATAATATTCACGTTGAACAGCCTGAAGCATTATCTGATTTTCATAAAAATTGGTTAGCAAATTATTTCAAAGATCAAGTTTTGCCACACTTGCTACCGATGATGATTAATGAGAGTAAAGACTATTCAGACAATATTAATGACACCATGACTTATCTGTTCGTTGAGCTCAATGGTGAAAAGCAGCACCATGCTTTTTTAGAGGTTCCGACTGATCGCCTAAACCGCTTTGTACAGCTCCCTCCTGAAAAAACACGCCGACATAAAACGATTGTTTTACTGGATGATGTCGTGCGCTTTTTTATTGCCGACGTGTTCAAGAGTTTCTTTAAATTCGAACGTATCGACGCTTACTCGATGAAACTCACCCGAGATGCTGAATACAACTTAGACGATGAATTAGAAGAAGGCGTACTTGATACGATGTCTAAGGGCCTCAAACAGCGCCTTTATGCTGAACCTGTGAGGCTTGTATACGAAGAGACAATGCCTGAAGAAATGCTCAAGCTGATGAAAAAACGATTAGGTGTTACCGGCCAAGACGCTATGATCCCAGCAGGTCGCTATCGTAACTTCAGAGACTTTATTTCATTTCCAAATGTTGGCCGTGGCTACTTAGAAAATAAACCATTACCGCCACTACAAAGCGCAGCTTTTAGCAAATATAGCAGTGTCTTTAGAGCAATATCTGCTCAGGATATTTTGCTGTATTATCCGTATCACACCTTTAATCATATGCTTGAGTATGTGCGTCAAGCTGCATTCGATCCACGAGTGACCCAAATAAAGGTAAATATCTATCGTGTTGCAAAACAGTCTCGGCTGATTGCCTCTTTGGTCAGTGCAGCAAAAAATGGTAAAAAAGTTACCGTAATGGTTGAGCTAAAAGCGCGGTTTGATGAACAAAATAACATTGAGTGGGCAAAGCTTATGAGCGAGTATGGCATCAAAGTGATGCTCGGGATCCCGGCACTCAAAGTACACAGCAAGCTGTGTGTGGTACACCGCAAAGAAAAAGGAAAAATAGTAAAGTACGCGCATATTGGTACTGGTAACTTCCACGAAAAAACGGCGCGTATCTACACCGACTTTAGCTTATTCACTAAACATCCCGATATTACAGAAGAATGTGATAGTGTCTTTCGTTTTATCGAAAGTAGTTATTTGCCATTTAAGTTTGACCACCTAATGATTTCACCACTTAATGCTCGTAGTAAAATTACTGAGTTAATTGATGATGAAATCAAACACTCAGAGCAAGGGCGAAGCGGAAAAGTAACAATAAAAATTAATAACTTAGTCGATAAACAGCTTGTTGATAAACTATATGAAGCATCTCGAAAAGGGGTAAAGATCCGCCTGATTGTGCGCGGTATGTGCGCGCTTATACCGGGATTACATCAATTTAGCGATAACATCAAAGTCATTAGTATTGTCGATAGGTTTTTAGAACACCCTAGAGTAATGATATTTGATAATAATGGCGAGCCACGAGTGTTTATCTCATCTGCTGACTGGATGACCCGCAACCTTGACCACCGCGTTGAAGTGGGCACCCCTATTTATGCAGAGCATTTGAAAAAGCTTATCATCGACGTCATTGAGTTGCAGTTTAAAGATAGAACGAAAGCAAGAGTCATTGACGCTGAACAGAAGAATCTGTACGTTCGCCGTGGCAACCGTAAAAAAATTCGTTCTCAAATTGCGATTTATGACCATCTAAAAAAATGGGAATCACAGCAATTGACGGGAACTAAAGAGTAAACTTGTTAGGATTAATGTATGCGCGACTACCCTTCTATTGCAGCTGTGGATTTAGGTTCAAATAGTTTTCACCTTGTTGTTGCAAGAGAAGTTGATGGTCGCTTACAACTGCTCCATAAAGAGAAACAAAGAGTTTACTTGGCCTCTGGTCTGGACAGCAACTTTAATCTCAGTGACGAAGCTATCGCAAGAGCACTAGATACCTTGTCACAATTTGCGACAACTTTGCATGGCTTTCCAAAAGAGTCTGTTCAAGTAGTAGCGACTTATACATTACGAAATTGCAAAAATCTCAATTACTTTCTTGCCAAAGCAAAACAAGTTTTTCCCTACCCGATTAATGTAATTTCTGGTCAAGAAGAAGCGCGTCTTATTTATCAAGGTGTAGCAAATTACGAACATGATACGCACAACCGCTTAGTTATCGATATAGGCGGTGGCAGTACAGAACTGGTGATAGGACAACACCTGACCCATAAGCTTTTGAGTAGTCGTAATGTGGGCTGTGTGACCATGAATAAAGCATATTTTGCTGATGGCAAGTTATCAGCAAAACGCTTTAAAAAAGCAGAGATCAAGGCCGAACAGCATATTGAGAGTATTGCTGCTAGCTACTTAAAACTTGGCTGGAATACGGTGATAGGCACCTCTGGAACTATCAAAACTATTGCAGCTATGGTCGCTGAGTTAACCGCGAGTGATGAGATAACACTTGCAAAGCTTGAGCAAATAAAGCAACTCTTTATTGACGCCCAGCATATTAATAACGTCACTTTAAAATCACTGCCAGAAGAAAGAAAAGTCAGTATTTCCGGTGGCCTTGCAGTATTAATTGCATTATTCCGACAGCTACACATTGCAGCCATGCGTCTAAGTGATTATGCGCTTAGAGAAGGCTTATTATTTGAAATACATCAAACGGAAGCATTTGATATTCGAACCCGAACTATCAATGCTTTTAGTGACCACTACAACATAGATAAATTACATGCTGACAATATATGTGAAACTATTCTGTTGTTTACATCGCAACTGAAAACCCACTGGCCGTTATCAAACTACGATGTAGAAATGCTTTGCTGGGCAGCAAAACTGCATGAGGTAGGCCTCGCGATCAACTCATCAGGAATGCATAAACACGGGGCGTATATTGTTAGACACAGTCAACTGCCAGGCTTTACGCAAGCTCAGCAATTAACACTCAGCGCATTGGTACGATTTTATCGAAAGAAAATTAAATTACCTGAATTACTTGAGCTTATTGAAGGGGAATTAAGTCATTTTAGCCGCCTATTGGCAATTTTTCGCTTGAGTATACTAGTGAACCAAAAGCGTCAGCAGGAGCAACTTCCTGAACTTAGTATCGCAGCCCTAGACAATACGCTAGTGTTGCACGTTGGAGCAAAGTGGCTTGCTTCCCATTCATTATTTGAAGCCGATTTAGAACAAGAGCAGGGATATTTAAAAGCATTGGGGATCCAGCTGACATTCTAAAGATTAGGACATCAAGGCGCTGGCGATGACAGTGCTATCAACAGGTTTTTTGTCTCAAAATAGCAAACTTAGTTAAGAGATATAATCAAGCAATCATAATGGATAACAGCAACAAAGAAATATACAGCGACTCAAAGTAGAGGTTTTATACCAATTTGCTTAATTAAGTGGTCTATTTTGAGGCGAAAAAATCTTGTCGATAACTAGGAAAAAATTTTGCTATTTAGTTGTTCTAAATGAGAAATTTTTAACGCTGTTAGCGTCAGATTTACTCCTTCAAATTGAGCAAGTATTAAGTCAAATTGGTATTATTCAATCTCTTCGGTAACGATGGAGAGAATATCATCCGCATACGCTCTACTAGCGAGCGCCATATCATATAAATAGTTGGTTGGTGTGGCAGGTCTAATCGCTTTTAGTATACGCTCGGCTTCTTTCCAATCGTTCCGCTCAATTTCAAACGCCAAACGCAAAGCGCCCCCCAGCAACCCCTGATAGCTCAGCAGTGCACTTGAGAGTGAATCATCAAGTGAAAACTCAGATGCAATAACAGCAAGCTCGACATCGAGGATAACATCCAAAATAGACATCAATCCCAATAAGTAGCCCGTTTCAGCCATTTCTTCACCACCAGGCATGAGAAAGGTCTCTACAAATTTAGCACGAACTAAGCCCATTCTAGTAAGCTCACTTGGCTTATCAGAGCCAAGTTCACTCAGCGCAAGAACTTTAACAAACTGTCTTATTGCATCTTCACCGAGATATACAACCGCTTGAGAAATTGACTTAATTTCTAATCTTTCTTCTCCAGCTCTGGCATTGGCAAGCTTCAATAATCTGGCTGTTAAGCTAAGATCTTTACTCACCCGAGATTGTATTTCTTTGAAACAAAGTGATTTTTTGGCTGTCGCCTGTAGCAGCTGGAATACCACCATTTTTGATGGTTCAACATTACCGTGATTGAGCATTTCCGGTTTAGCGAAAAAGAAGCCTTGAAAATAGTCAGCGCCTGAGGTTTTGATAAGCTCAAATTCGTCTTTTGTTTCGATCCGCTCAACAATGACTTTTATATCAGGAAACTGTCGCTTCAGCCGCTTCACAGCCATATTTGTTTTTATGATCGGCTGCTCAACTTCCACTTTGACAAACTCCACTAGCGGTAATAACGGCTCCCACTTAGCATCGCCATCATAATCATCCAGAGCAAAGCGGTAGCCTTTTTGCGTGAGTTTAGTCACAGTATTTACTAGAGAAGGAATATCTTTTGAGCGCTCTACTATCTCGATCACAATTTTTTGTGGGGAAAGCAGTTTTGGCAACTCTTGTAATAGTGATTCATCGGAGAGATTAATAAAGGCTAACTGCCCTGCGGCTAATCGGTCTACCCCGATAAACATAAGCGAGTTAAAGAACATTCGGCCGGTTGCTTGACCATCGCTCACCCCAACAGGAAACGCGTTATTGTCTGAGTCACGATAAAGCAGCTCATAGGCAAAAACTTCCTGATCAGGCCGCAAAATAGCCTGCCTAGCAATATACTGTACTGCTGATTTGCGAATTTCAGTCACCGGACCACTCATTAACATTCGTATCCTTTAGAAGCCAAAAGGAAACCACGTATCTGGAAGCGTATAATATGGTTACGCCTTGGGCAATAAAAAGTTTCTATATTTTACAACACTTATAACCAAAAGTTACCACCTATTCATTTTAAGTGTGGTTTTACAGCAGCTTGGTTGCAATATAGATAAAACAGATAGTACTTGACCTGAACTTGGAGCAGGAAATGAGTTATACCAAGTCTAGGTTACTTATTAAAAGCTTCAGCGCTCCCTTGTCTTTATTTGAGCAGTTAAGCTAAGATGGGACTATGAAGCAAATTTTAATTCTTTGGTTCTTTACTTTCACAAGCTTTGTTAAAGCTGACCTCACCCCCTACTTAAAATATAGTTTAAGTGGTTCGGGTAGCTTTTATCCCTACTTTACTCATAACCCCGAAAAACCTGGTATATTTCCAGAAACAGTCGAAGCAATATTGAGCCATGCAGAGATCCGGGGGGAAAACCTACTACTTCCAGCTAAGCGTACTAACGCATATTTGGAACAGCAGCAGATTGACTTTGATATTATTAGCCCAGACTGGCTAAATGATGAACAGAAAAAAGACCCTCGATATATCTACTCAGAGCCAATACTTAGCATTAGAGAATATATTGTGACTCGTCCATCGCACCCTCCCGTTTTAACGCTTACGGGGAAAGAGGTTGGGACTGTTCGAGGCTACTATTACCACGACGATAACCAGTTTCATCGAGTGGACTTTGCCTCTGAAAGAGAATTGTTATTAGCGTTAAAATTGAAACGTATTGACTACATTATTATCGGTGACTTACCTGCTCAATATTGGTCAGAGCAGCTTGATGTTGCTTTTATCTTTAATCAATTACACTCCGAAGGCATGCTGGCATTTCGCTTACTTGCTAAACATAAAAAGCTACTCAAGCCTCTCAATCAAGCAATTGCAGCCTTAAAGCAAGCGGGAGAATTCGAAAGAATTGAGCGACAATACACCAGCACACTCCCACTCAACAAAAACACGCCAGTTAATCACGCATTAGCAAATTGATGTAACGCAAGCTTGCAAAATACCAATTAGCCTTAATACGTTTTCAATTTGAAGGAGTAATACCAATTTGACTTAATACTTGTTCAATTTGAAGGAGTAAATCTGACGCTAACAGCGTTAAAAATTTCTTATTTAGAACAACTAAATAGCAAAACTTTTGCCTTGCCTACACGGGTGTAGGTACCTTGGCGATAGCAGGACGCGATAGCAGGGTTATCGACAAGGTTTTCTCGCCTCAGAATAGACCACTTAATCAAGAGAATTGGTATAATTTGCCCTTTTCTAGCTGAGTATCAAGTGCGTTTCTTGCTATAATCACCGCTTTATAGCTTGGGAAGTTATTATGACAATCGCTGCCGCGCTAGCTGAGCGCAGTAACAATCAATGTGAATTATGCACATCAACTACAAACCTTGACGTCTACGAGGTACCACCAGTCAACGAAGCGCATTCAGATAAATGCGTGTATCTTTGTCAGCTTTGTAAAGACCAAGTTGAAGGTCAACAAGACTTAAACGCTAACCATTGGCACTGTTTAAATGACAGCATGTGGAGTCAAGTACCTGCGGTGCAAGTCGTGGCTTATCGTATGCTTAACCGTTTAGCTACTGAGAATGGCTGGGCGCAAGATGCGTTAGATATGCTTTATCTAGAAGATGATACCCGAGCATGGGCTGAACAAGTACTTGCGGAAGATGACGATATTGTGCACCTTGACAGCAATGGCGTGAAGTTAAATGCCGGAGATACCGTTACCTTGATCAAAGACCTAGACGTAAAAGGCAGTAGTTTAGTGGCTAAACGTGGTACTGCGGTGCGAAATATCCGCCTGTCACCTTCCAACTCCGAACATATTGAAGGAAGAGTTGAAGGTCAGAACATTGTAATCTTGACAAAATTTGTTAAAAAGTAACCCTATTCTTGTTACCTTGAGTGTGGATAAAGAGCAAGAAAAGCTTTGCATTATCCAGCACTCAGGTGACTTACAACCCTATTCTTCAACTAGCTGAATACTGCGATAAAAYGCCCCTTCCTCTTCAGCAAGCAAAGTGACAAGTTCAGGCAGCACCGCATCCATCGTCTTTTTTAACGTCCAAGGCGGATTAATCACTAACATGCCCGATGCCGTCATTCCTCTTTCTTGGGTATCTGCACGGGTCGCGAGCTCGAATAACTGGATATTACGAATACCAGAGTCGATTAGCTGTGACTCCATGGCATCAATGCGCGCTCGGTCTACAACCGGATACCAAATCATATACACACCAGAGTCAAACTTTTTGTATGCTTTAATGATGCTTTGCACAGCAACGTCATAATCCGACTTTATCTCATAGGGCGGATCCATTAATACACAAGCACGTCTTGATGCCGGTGGCACTAGGCCCTGCAACCCTTTAAAACCATCACTACCAGTTACTCGTAATGACTTTTTATGCGCAGTATTTTGCTGCAATAGTTCAAGATCCCTCGGATGTAGCTCAAAAAACCATCCTTTATCTTGGCGGCGTAAGTAATGCTCAGCAACTTTTGGCGAACCTGGATAATGACTCAGTCGCTCTCCTTCATTAAACGATTTAATCAAACAAACATAGTCGCTAATAGCTGTCACAGCGCCTGAGTAATGCCACAATTTTGCGATCCCTTGCAAATACTCTTGAGTTTTTTGTGCATCATCGCTTGCAAGTTCAAAAAAGCCTGCGCCTGAATGTGTATCAACATAGTCAAAAGGCTTCTCTTTTTTGACCATATATGACAATACTTCCGCCAATACTAAATGTTTTATTACGTCGGCAGGGTTACCTGCATGAAAAGAGTGTCTGTAACTGAGCATAAACCTGCCTTGCTAAAAGTAGCTTGCTAATTGAAACGGATTAAGTTTGAGCAGTTATTCATCTATTTTTAACTTTAATCTGAATCACTTATGAACAAAATATTCGAATACCGCTATTATCGCTTAAAAGTTGAGAAAAATCAGCAGAAAGTCGCGTAAACACTAGCATCCTCGGCCGCTTTGTTTTACATTTGCATGACAAATCACAGTCATATGAGCGCATTTATGAATAACCAAGATCTCCAAAAACTCGACCAGTTGATTGACCAACTTTTGAGCCAAAATAATCAGTTAAAATTGGAAGTTTCGGCACTGAAAGAACAAAATCAAAAACTCATCGATGAAAATGAAACATTACAGCTCGAAATGCTAGAAAGTGAAGAAAAGCAAAAAGAATTTAGCTCTTCTTTATCGGGCTTACTAGATAAGTTGCAGACCCAACAGGCGAGCTAATGTCTGAGCAAAATAACCAAGTAACAGTCACGTTGCTTGGCAAGTCGCATCAATTCGCGTGCGCACCAGATCAAGAGCAAGCGCTACATAATGCCGTAGCGCTACTTGATAGGCGTGTTGAAGAAATGCGTAAACGTTCAACCGTTCGTAATGACCATAGTGCACTGCTGCTTGCCGCTTTGCACTTATGCCACGATTTACAAGCTCTAGAATTGAAACAGCAGCAAGATGCTGATTTTGTCTCCTCTCTCCTTGATAAGCTCACACCAACATCTGGCGATACAAAGTGATAAACACCTGTAAACCGCTGCTATACCACATCACTTTACTTATGAGTCTAGTGTTATCGGTAATAAGCTTTCGCAGCAGCGCGAGCAATGCAATTTCGCTTCATCAGCTAAATGATTCGGTTTACTTTGTTCAAGGAAAAAACCAGCCACTGATCCCCAATCAGGCTTTAGTGGTTGGTCAGCGCTGTGCGCTACTCGCTTCTATCCATGGTGATCTGGTCGCAACAGAAGCGCTCATTTCAATACTACAAAGTCAATTCAGCGTCCCTCTTTGCTATGCGGTGTCACTACATTCAGATATAAAGCAAGATACTAGCATCGCGTTACTACAGCATGCTTTTCCAAAACTGGTATGGTTAAGCCCAACAAAAACTTCTGGCGATAAGCTACAGCAGGCTTTCGCTGCACAATTAGCGCTGTTTGAACAAAGTATTGACCTGAGTAAGACCAGAGTCTCCACTCTAGATAAAGACCAGCAGGGCGCTTGGCAAGAAAAGCTGACGATTGCCAAACAAAGAGTGGCAAGCTGGTCAGAGCGCATAACTCACTTTCGTTCAAGTGAGACCCTTGATACCCACAACACCTCTTTGAATTTAGGCGAAGTGGAAGTCAACATTGCAAATTTTACAGGGTTCACAGGCTCAGATCTCACCATCTATCTTCCTCATTCACAGGGGCTAATTGGTGGCTACAATGTCGATTTAGTCCCCTTAGTACATAGAAAGCATTGGCAACAGTGGCAACAGGCACTCCAGACTCTACGCTCCAGACCACTAAGCTGGGTGTTACCTGCAACAGGAAAGCCATATAAACCTAATATGCTCTCTATCCCGGACAAATTTTTAACCTTACTAAATCAGACCAAAGAACAGCAAGTTATTGAAAAAATAACCACTTTGTACTCAAATAAGCAGCAACAACAACGTGCAATATCACAATGGCAGCATATTCAACAACAAACTGACTTTGAATAATACTTAGCCTATCGGTATAGTTAAAGGATGAACAGAGTCTTAATAACGCTATATACTGTTGTGCTGATGGTCACACTCAGCGGGTGTAAAAGTAGCAGCAGTGTACAAGTAAGCAGACAAGCCATTTTGTCCGCGCTTACCCAAGTGCCCGTAGTGCCTGCAAAACAACCAGAAGCGCCCCCGGAGCCTAAAGTAATTACACCCAAAAAGAACATAAGCTCCACTCATGAGGATGATTTGTGGCAATATGTTCGTCATCGGCTTAGCTTTAATACTGCTTCTCATCCTCGGCTGGATAAACGTATAAAATGGTATTTATCACAACCTAATTATCTTCAGGTCGTTAATCAGCGGGCGGCTCCATACTTCTATCACGTAGTCAATAAAGTAGAAAGTAAAGGGCTGCCAATGGAAATCGCTTTGCTGCCATTTGTTGAAAGTGACTTTAGGCCTAAAGCCAAATCTACCCAAAATGCAGTCGGAGTTTGGCAGCTAGTTGATGCCACAGCCTATCATTTTGGGATTAAAAAAGACAAATGGTATGACGGACGACAAGACGTTTTAGCCTCAACCGACGTAGCCTTGGAGTACCTTTTATATTTACACCAACGTTTTAATGGTGATTGGCTACACGCACTTGCGGCATATAATAGTGGTGAGGGACGAGTCAAAAAAGCCATTGCGAAAAATAAAAAAGCTGGGAAACCAACACACTTTTGGCATCTGAAATTACCAAAAGAAACTGCTGAGTATGTACCTAAGTTGCTCGCACTCAGCCATTTATTAAAAACCGCGCCTTCAGATTTTACTATTCCCAATTTACCAAATCACGCCACAACATCCGTACTAGATATCGGCCAACAGTTTGATATTGGGCAACTCGCTAAGCTAAGTGGGATAGATAAGCGCGAAATATACGCGTTAAATCAAGGCTTTTTAAAGCACCGAAGCTCACCAAGTGGGCCACATGTCGTGCTATTACCACTGCCCCAAAAAGCATTATTACAAAGCGCATTTTTTAGAGACAACTTTAGTCACGGCTACACCGTCAAAGCTAATGACACCCTATATCGTATCGCACTTAATGCGGGCATGAGTGTGACAGCGCTAAAGGCGCTTAACAATAAAGCCTCTAACTTAATCCGCGTGGGAGAAACATTACGGATATCCAAAAACACAGCCCAACAACAGTGGCTCATTGACCATGAAATAAGTCCCTATATAAAGGAAATTGAAGCTAAGCCGTTACCTCAACGTACGCATCACCATACTGTCAAAACGGGAGAATCGTTATGGACGATAAGCCGTCGATACAATGTTGCGGTAAAAGATTTACTTAATTGGAATTCACTCACTGCACAAACACTGATTAAACCAGGGAAAGTATTGACCTTACTACTACCAGCGGTAGATATGCAGCAGCATCAACAAGAACCGCCTCCTCCCGCTCCCGTCAATAGGGTAAAAGTCATCCAGTCGTTACTTCGCCATGGGAAACCTTTGGCAAATGAAGAGCCGAATTAATCTCGAGAAACTTGCGTCCCAGAATGCCACTCACGTAAACTACTACCTTTACCGGTTGATGCAGCAAACATCACCTAGGACTAATTATTTAAGGTTTACTTATGCAAATTGCAAAGAACACAGTGGTAGAGTTTCACTACACACTTCATGAAGGTGACAGCCAAATCGAGTCTAGCAAAAATGGCGATCCGCTAAACTATCTTCACGGCACTGAAGGCATGCTACCAGGGCTTGAAAGTGAACTTGAAGGCAAAACAGGTGGTGATAGCTTTACAGTAACCTTAACTCCAGAGCAAGCCTATGGGGAGTACCAAGAAGGCTTAGTGCAACGTATCCCTATCAAACACCTACAAGGTCTTGGTGATAGCAAAGTGTGGAAACCAGGCATGACAGCTATCGTTGATTCAAATCAGGGACGTCATCAAGTAAAAATCGTAAAAGTTGGTCGTTTTAACGCAGATTGTGATTTAAACCACCCATTTGCCGGTAAAACACTARCATTTGCTGTTGAAGTCATCTCTGTACGTGAAGCCACAGCGGAAGAAATCTCCCATGGTCACGTGCATGCAGCAGGTGGTTGCGGACATTAAGTTATGAAAAAAGTTGCCATCGTTACCGGTGGCAGCTTTGGCATTGGCCAAGCCATTGTCAACAAGCTGCTATCGCAACATTACACAGTTTATAATCTAGATATAGTACCTTGCGAGCAGGGTATTTTTCGTCACTGTGATGTTAGTAAAGTCGCTGATGTAAAGGGTGTCATTTCTGACATTATGACAGAAGTAGGCCATATTGATGCGCTAGTTTCAAACGCCGGCAAACACCTAAGCGCAACGATTGAAGACACCGATGAAGCGACATTTGACGCTTTATTCGCGCTAAATGTAAAAGGTGCTTACGCTGCTATTCAAGCCGTATTACCCAGTATGAAGGCACAAAAAGCCGGAAGTATCGTGTTAATTTCGTCGGATCAAGCGCTGGTTGGTAAGCCTAACTCTTTTGCTTATAACCTGAGTAAGTGTGCTCTCGCTTCTATGGCTAAAACCACGGCGTTGGATTACGCTAAATTTAATATCCGCGCTAATGCGGTATGTCCAGGTACAATTGAAACGCCGCTATTCCACCACGCCATTGACAATTACTGTCAACGTAGTGGCGCCGACAAATCACAGATAGTCGCTGAGGAAGCAAAATTACAACCGCTAGAACGCTTGGGACAACCTCAGGAAGTTGCTGCACTTGTGGCTTTTTTACTCAGTGAAGACGCCAGCTTTATTACCGGCAGCTTACAAAGTATTGATGGCGGTTATACCGCACAGTAGCAAGCAGAGAGCCTACAATGAGCCTACAGATTATTGATACCCACCTACACTTTTTTGATTTGGCACAGGGTCAATACTCTTGGCTCAAGCACAATCCACCAGCTTGGCCGAACTTAGCGCAGATCAGGCAAAACCACCATCTCGCAAGCATTCCTCCTCATGATCGATTTACCTTGTCTGGGCTGGTGCATATTGAAGCCGGTTTTGATAATCAAAACCCTATCAACGAGCTGCATTGGTTAGCACAAACTCTCACAGGGTTTCCATTTAAAGCTGTTGGCTACGCACCGATTGATGCACCGCCAGAACAGTTTAGTGCAGCCATTACTCGCCTCATGACGCCGACGCTTGTTGCAGTAAGAGATATTACAGAAGGCGCAGATAGTCGCCGTTTGCATACGCCTTGGCTGCAAGAAAATCTAATCTACCTTGCATCATTGGGCTTACATTTTGAAGCGCAGTTAGCTTTCTCACAGTGCGACACAATAGAATTATTACTGACACTGGCACAGCGCCACCCTCGCCTAAAAATCGTGTTTAATCATGCAGGGTTTATAGAACAAACACAACCATGTACGGCTGTCTTACAGCGGATCAGCACCTTAAAGAATGTCATGATTAAGTGCTCCGGCCATGAGATGCTTCAAAACCCAATGGCACTGGACAAATGGCTAGGTCACCTCATTGACCATGCTGGTGAAGATAGCTTAATGTTAGGCTCAAATTATCCGGTCTCATTGATGCAAAAGCGCTACTGGCAAGTTTGGCAAGACTATTTTAATGTTATCGGACTCTCATCGACTTGGCACAAGCTGAGTCGAGAAAACGCCAGTAAGTGTTATCACTTAAGAACGGATCTGGACTAGATCATAAGCAACCAGCTCAGGGACTATACGCTGTAGTTTTTCTTCCGTTTTATCCAACGAGTTTAAGCACTCACAATACTCTTCGGCTTTTTCCTCTAACTGATGGGCTTTTTTCTGTAGTGACTTGTCTATCTCTTTTGAGATGATCTCCATACGCTGCCCCATATCATTGATCCTATCTTCAATATTGCCTTCTCGAGACTTAAACGCATCACCTAAAGAAACGAGGATCGACCCTAACGAGCCATGCACAGCAGAATGAATTTTTTGGCTAATTTCCTTAGTAAAAAAATCATCAATTTTTGACAATGATTGTGGTGCGATAAAAAAGAAGTCATCACCGCGTTTAAACTTGTCCATGAGGGCACGTTCGACATATTGCAGCTGAGTTTTGAGTACCTCGGGCTCTTTATCTGACATACCTTCGACGACCTGCTCAATGGCACTTAGCCCTAAATTGACCCCATCCGTAGCTAAGTTAACTAACTCTGGTACCGTATCTCGGATACCTAGCGAGTATTCACGAACGACAGCCTCGCCTTGTTGGTCAAGCTCAATCCAGCGTCCAAGAATAAAAAGCTGGCTATCGTTGTTGATTTGAATACGCGTTTGTCCGTCGTCAACAATTCGGATTTCATTATCCGTAATAATAAGACCATGTCCAAGCTCAACGTCACATTTGCTTTTTGCCTGTACCGAAGTGGTCAATACTGCACAAGACACGGCTATCGCACTGATTAATCGATTCACATGGCCTCCTGTGTAGTACATAAGAAATAAAATACTTCGAGAGAGTAGCAAAATATCAAACATTCCCAAAGCCATTTTAGATAGATGAAAACTGCGTGCAGGTCAAAAAAGTAATGTAGAGTGAAATCTATAAACGATAAGTTAGTTATCTGCCTACCACGCTAAGAACTGACTACGGGGTAGGCCAAAAAGCGACAGTAACGTGCTTACTGATAGTAGCGCACTAATCGAACAAAGGCGTCCGATGTTTTATTGGTTGGATTATTCTTACCATCCGCAAACTGATATGCCCACGCAAATGTTGGCTGACTCGCTTGCGTCGTTGCAGACCAATAGTTGTTACTTTTTGTCGTAGGAAATATTGTGGCATTGACAGCAGGCGCAACACATTGATGTAGTACAATACTCGCCAATTCCTTGATATTTGGCACATGCCAATCGTTAAAATCTGCAAAGCTGTCTTGGCTGGCTGCTATTAATGCTTGCTGCCATGTTAGCTGCTGGCTATCCCCTTCACAGTTTTGTGAAGTGCTATTGTAATTTTGTCCAAAATTACAACGCTGCCACATTAGTCCAGTTTGACTATCGAGTATCGTGCCATTCGCATTTACCGTATAACGGCTTGTATCCGTCACTGTACCAACACACGTTTGGGCGTAACCTACAGTTGAAAATAATATCGTGAGTAGCATCGAAATCACATGCTTCATAGTGCTCTCCTTATGGGTTTCTAACCAATCTCACAAATGCCTTACTCGACTTTTCAACAGCAAAATCGTTACCCGTATCCATGTCTACCACATAAGCACGTCGAAGCGCTGTTCCAGTGCCATCTAAACTTGATTGCGTCGTCCAATAGTAGCGGTGCCCAAGTAGTGCAGAGGCAGGCAAATTGGGAAATAGTGATTGATCAATAACCGCCGAGTTTGCATAGCTAAAATCCAACAAACCCAGCAGCTCCATGTACGTTGGTAAACGCCAATTATTTCCTCCACAATAGCTTTGCTCGCCAGTGGCAGGGTTATTAACTTCATCAATTAGCGCTTGAATTCCACAGTGGCTATCTTGCGGGCAGCTGGTATTCGCCGTTGATTGCACACTGCCTTCTGCAAATGTGCCATCTACAGATAAGGCCCAGGTATAACTATTTTGTGCGTTGCGTGTAGAGGTATTCGGTAACGTCCCAGCACTGGCCTCTTTTACTTCCCAGATAAGTCCTGACACATTGTCTCTAATACAGGCAAAGTCAGTCGCATCATCAGGTAACTCATCAGCAAACTGGTTCAGCTTGGTAAAATCAAATCCGGCGTTACCTCGACCTTCTTTCGCTACTTGCGTTGCAAAATAGTCTCGCCCACGTAAGGCGTCTTGACCACTAAAGCTATCGCTGTTGCAGGCAATTGCAGTATTGTTGTCGTAGCAAGCAAGTTGACCACTATCATTGAGTTTACCCAGTGGTTTTTTCTCAATATCAACGACCACATTATCGGTCGCAGTGCGGTTTTGCGAGTCTGTTACTGTAAGCTCAAATTCAGCTTTTGATAACACATTTTTATCTGGGGCAATAAAACTGGTCACACAATCATTTGGTGCACTTAACGAGACAGTGGTTGTGGCTGGTATTTGCCTCCAACTACACTGCTTTTGACCAGACACTGTATCGCTTTTAGAGCCATCTAGCGTCACCGTATCAAAGGCTTGTACCTGCTGATCACTTCCTGCATTCGCGACCACGACTGGGGTATTAGCTAATAATCCCACTGGAAACTGATTACTCGCCTGCCCTCCTTCATCATCGGTGACAGTCAACTTCCACACTGAGGTTTGTGCCGTATCTAACAGAGGATGGATAAATGATAATGTTGCATTGTTCAGACTTGACGGCTGTATGGTACTGGGACCACTTAGCTGTTGCCATTGATAGGCGACAATCTGGCCGTTTTCATCTGGATCGGAGGATCCCTCGCCGCTAAGCGTGATGGTATCTTGATATGTTGCAGGTAGTGTCTCAGGGGCTGTTTGCGTAATATTGACTGACGGTAGCTGATTATTAGACTTAACAGAAACCATCACCTGATCGCTGGCAAGACTGCCATCTGGCGCAACATAATCCACTTGGATTAATAAATCGACATTAGCCTTAACATCTGGCGCAACGAAGCTTGCTTGTTGATCTGTGATGGGAAACTCACTCACCGTTGCACCGGACACAACTTGCCAGTTAAACGTCCCACCCGCAGGGGAGCCAGTCGCATTCAAAATAACGTCGGTCTTTTCAGTCACTTCTTGGTCCATTCCAGCGTTTACCGAAGCGCTCACTTGTGTAGGCTCACTACCACCTGAGCCTCCGCCACAGCCGCTAAGTAGCAACGCTAATAAACACCAACTTCCCCTAAACGCTGTCATATGATCCCTATTAAGTTACAAGTAACTCTCTTGATGTATGCGAACAAACAACTTGGTGCCCACTTTGCTGTAATCTACTTTATACTCACGGCCATCTAACGCTTGAATAAATAGCAAGCGCTTCACTTCCCCAAACACATCAACGCTTGCAACATGGACAACTTCTAGGTAGCGCTCTTTCGCTTCTCTTCGGTTTCTTGGTAGCTCTTCCTTAAAAGGCACCAAGCCATTGGCCGTCACCATGATTTTTGGGTGTGCTTCACCATTAACAATCACAAGATCTAATTTCTTCTCTTTGTGAATAATGGTATTGCGCCCACTTTTAATATAGGCCGTCTCTAAGCTCATATTGGTGTATCCTGTTACATCTTCAATGGGTGGTATGTTCTTCTAACAATGCGTTTACCACCTCTTTAGGGTTTAGTTTCCAGCGGTTTAACATGGCTGAAAATTGCCAAATATCCCTGTCTAAAGCGGTCGCAGGCAGAAGTAAATCATAACCTGTAACCGTTTTTAAATTATCCATTCGGTTTGCAAACATTGCCATTAAACCAGTGTATTCTTTACCAGCTTTGGAACGATAACTTGTATCTTCTATTAACCATTCCGATGGGCAATTGCCATTTTCACAATGTATTTTAACAGCTTGTAAAAAAATATGCCGCTGTTCTATCAATAATTTACCCGCAAGCCTCGGGGTTAGATTAATTAAAAATGCGTCAATATCATTAAGTTTAATACCAACTGTATTTAACTCAAGTGTTTCAATACCTTGTTGCACGCTCGGAATGCCACTTGAGTGAAAGTTTACAATAGGAAGAGACCAAGCTCCATACTTGTGTACATAGCTAAACTCTTGTTCATTAAAGCATAAACTAAAGTAGGGTTGCTGACTTTTCAAAAAACCGATAAAGATAGCGACTAGCATGGCACTCGCTAGAAATATTTCGATAATCGAAATAGGCGTGCCACGAAGATTGACAAAAAGCATGATCACCACCAGGCCGATGGCACCGACAAGCATAAATTCAGCACCGTGTCTGTTTGCTGTTGCACGTAATTTAGCTTCAAGCATACGTATACCAAGTGTAAAAAAAGTACATAATGATCGCCCATACTACCAATTTACGTATTGTGATACACCGTTTACAAGAGTGACTGCTTTTCATAATATTTAATTTAGGTACAAATACTTAAATTGAATTAGATTTTCGTTTAACGCACAAATTTACAGGATATGCCGTCGAGTTTGCTAGCCTTTATTTTTGTAAACTAGAAACAAATTATAATCTGGGTCACCTATATGCGTCATCAATCAGGGAAAGCACTGTTTCCTTTTATTATTATAGTGCTAGTCGCGATCAGCGGCTATTTATATTTACCAGCATCCCAAGGAAAAGCAAATGGCAGAGCAGTATCGGCAACACCGGTTCAAGCACACACAGTAGCAAAGGAAGAGCGTGTCATTACCGTTAATTCAATTGGCTCTGCACGCGCAAATCAAGCCATAAACGTAACCAGCGCGCAAAGCGATTACATTGCGCAACTGTACTTTGACGACGGAGGTGTAGTAAAGCAAGGCGACAAGCTTGTGCAGTTACGTGACGCAGAAGAAAAGCTCGACATAAAAGCGTTAAAAGTGACGCTAAAAGAAGAAATTCGACAGCTTAACAGACTCAAAGATCTCGCCAAAACCCAATCTGCGGCCCGCTCGCAGTTAGAGGCACAATCAGCTAAAGTAGACTCATTAACAGCGCAGCTTGAAGCAACGAAGACCAAATTGGCAGAAATGACTGTGTATGCACCTTTTGATGGCTTACTTGGTACTCGAAATGTTTCAATAGGTAGCTTCGTTAATAATAGTACCGTGATCACCACATTAGATGACATCAGCATCATCAAAGTTGACTTCCAAGTTCCTGAGAAATACCTAGCTCAACTGCAACTAGGTATGCAAGTGAGTGCAAATAGCGAGGCCTATCCAGCACAAACGTTTACCGGAAAAGTATCCCATATAGATCCGCGCATCAATGAACAAACTCGTTCAGTACGTGTTACAGCAAGTTTTACCAACACAGAATATAGGCTACGCCCTGGTATGTTGCTACACATCGCACTTGAGCTGGCGAGATTTGAAGCCCTTGTCGTCCCAGAGAAAAGTATTATTCCACGACAAGACAAACACTATGTCTTTATCGTTGACAAAGAGGGTAAAGCCCAACAACGCGAGGTGCACTTGCAAACTCGTTTTAGCGGCTGGGTTGCGATTGATAAAGGCTTAGCAGAAGGCCAACAAGTGATCACCGAAGGCACATTAAAAATCCGTTCAGGATCAAAAGTGGAAATTAAGGGGTAACACGGCGTGAAAATCACTGATACGGCGGTTAAACGCCCGATCTTCGCGATCGTAATAAACTTGCTATTACTGACCTTTGGTCTGGTCGCATTTACTATGCTACCGCTTCGAGAGTATCCAGATATTGAAAGTCCCATAGTTAATGTAAGTACTAACTATACGGGCGCTTCTGCGGAAGTCGTGGAGACCAAAATCACCCAAATTCTAGAAAACCATATTTCTGGTATTGAGGGAATAAAAAGTATTAACTCGAGCAGTCGCAACGGTAGCTCAAATATCACCATAGAATTTAACATCGATCGTGATATTGATGCAGCGGCAAATGATGTGCGCGAGCGAGTATCACGAGCACTTGATAGGCTACCAGAACAAGTCAGACCCCCAGAAGTATCTAAGTCCAATAGTGATGATAGCCCCATAGCTTGGTTTGTATTAAACAGTGAAACTATGGATACGTTGCAACTGTCCGATTACGCCCAGCGCTTTATAGTTGACCGCCTCGCTGTTGTTGATGGCGTGTCTAATGTTCGCATTGGTGGCGAGCGTAAATACGCGATGAAGGTTTGGCTCAACAGACAAGCCATGGCGGCTCGAGGGATCACCAGTAGTGACATAGAGCAAGTATTACGTCGGGAGAACGTTGAACTCCCCGCCGGTGAGATTGAGTCTCTTGACCGCGACTTCTCGGTAAGGATTGCCAGAAGTTATAAAACGCAAGACGACTTCAACAACCTTGTTATTAAACGAGGTGAACAAGGTTACTTAGTACGATTAGGCGAAGTTGCTGATGTAYATCTTGAAGCGGCTGATGATGAAAGTACTTTCCGAGGCAATGGTAAAAATATGATTGGCCTTGGGATTGTCAAACAAGCCAAAGCCAACACTTTGGAAGTCGTTGATAATGCGCGTAAAGAGCTTGAAAAAATCAAGCGTAATTTACCGCAAGGTACCACAATTCAAGACAGCTACGACTCTTCTATTTTTATTCGAGAATCTATCACTGAGGTATATCGTACCTTAGCGATTGCCATGATTTTGGTGGTGCTGGTTATTTACATTTTCCTTGGCAATATTCGTGCAACTCTTATTCCCGCTGTGACAGTTCCTGTGGCCCTCGTCGCCACTTTTATGTTCTTACTTGCCATGGGCTACTCTATTAACCTCCTTACCTTGCTTGCACTTGTACTAGCAATTGGCTTAGTGGTTGATGATGCCATTGTAATGCTAGAGAACATTTATCGTCGCATTGAGCTTGGTGAGCCAAAATTACTCGCAGCATACAGAGGGGCACGGGAAGTTGGCTTTGCTATTATCGCCACCACCCTAGTGCTGGTTGCGGTATTTATCCCTCTCGTATTTATGGACGGTCGTATTGGTGCGTTATTCACTGAGTTTGCTTTTGCAGTAAGCGCAGCTGTCTTGTTCTCAAGTATTACCGCGTTAACATTGTCACCAGCGCTGTGTTCCAAGGTATTAAAGCCAAGCAATAAAGAAAACCGCTTTAGTCAGTGGATGGATAATCAGTTTAGTCGACTTGAACAAGCTTACCGTCGTGTATTACAAAGAAACTTGACGCGAAAATATAGTTTGATCGTAATGCTTGCACTAGCTGGATTTACTAGCTATAGCTTATTTCAACAAATCCCATCAGAGCTCACGCCAAAAGAAGATCGCGGTACATTTTTTGTCATGATGAATGGCCCCGAAGGCGCAAGCTATGAAAATAACGCCGAGAATATGGCCAAAATCGAAGAAAGGTTGCTGCCATACGTCGAATCCAACGAATTAAGCCGTGTTCTTGTCCGTGTCCCTGGTTGGGGTGGCCAAGGAGGAGTTGCGATTATTGGTATGCCAGACTGGGATGAACGCAAACGCTCAACGTGGGAAGTCATTGATGAAATCAGTGGTAAAATGCAAGAAGTCACTGACATTCGTGCCTTTGCCATCATGCGCCGAGGTATTGGTGGCGGTGGCAATGCTCGCCCCATCGAATTTGTGCTTCAAGGAAACGACTACGATGAATTGGCAGCATGGCGCGACCGTATACTTGCCCGAGCACGGGATAACAAAGGACTGGTTCGCTTAGATCATGACTACAAAGAAACTTTCCCACAGTTTCTGATCAGTATTAATAAAACCAGAGCTGCCGATCTAGGTGTGTCCGTTAGTGCAATTGGGCAAACACTAGAAACCATGCTTGGACAACGCCGCGTAACTACCTTTATTGATCGAGGTGAGGAATACGACGTCATTCTAAAAGGTACTAAAGCAGACTTCTCTGCGCCTGACAATATTGCTGATATTTACGTTAAGTCTAGAAGTGATGCGCTGGTGCCTTTAGACAGCTTGATCACGATAAAAGAAGAAGCAACCGCAGCACGACTGAATCGCTATAACCGTATGCGTGCGATCACTATCACCGCCAACCTTGCTGGTAACTATACGCTTGAACAGGCTCTGGACTTTTTAAATAAAGTTGCCGCAGAAGAAAATGACATAGATGGTGCTATTGATTATAAAGGTGAGTCTCAATTATTTTATGAAGGCGCATCAGCAATGACTTACGTCTTTATTCTTGCGCTCACCGTGACTTTCTTGGTCCTAGCGGCACAGTTCGAAAGCTTCGTGCACCCTTTAGTTATCATGTTGACTGTTCCATTGGGGTTAGTCGGTGCTATGTATGGACTATTCTTAACGGATAGTACATTAAATATCTACAGCCAAATTGGCATCGTTATGCTTATTGGGCTAAGTGCTAAAAATGGTATCTTGATCGTTGAATTTGCCAATCAGCTTCGTGATAAAGGAATTGTATTTGAGCAAGCAATAGTCGATGCCGCAGCACAGCGACTTAGGCCTATCATCATGACTTCGTTAACCACTGTGATGAGTTCTATTCCACTGGTGTTTGCTACTGGCCCGGGGTTTGAAAGCCGTATGGTTATTGGCGTCGTGATCTTTGCAGGTGTAAGCGTTGCGACCATTTTAACGTTATTTGTGATCCCAACGGCTTACACTTTACTGGCGAAAAAGACCCAATCTCCAGAAGAGACGAGCAAGCGCCTAGAAGAGCAATCTCAACAATATCCAGAGCAGGAGATGTAGATGGCAAACTTACAAACCGCAACCTTTGGTGGTGGCTGTTTTTGGTGCATTGACGCGGCATTTCGCCGTGTCAGTGGCGTCGAAGCAGTAACATCGGGATATGCTGGCGGTCATACGGATCAGCCAACGTACCAAATGATCTGTCGTGGTGACAGTGGACATGCTGAGGTGGTGCAGCTGCAATTTGATCCTGATAAGGTCAGCTTTATCACACTACTTGAGATGTTTTTTACGCTACATGATCCGACCCAGCTTAACCGTCAAGGCAATGATATAGGTACACAATATCGCAGCGTGGTGTTTTATCACAACGAACAGCAGCAACAGCAAACTCAAGATTATATAGCGCAGCTGCAACTCCAGCTACATGAGAAAATTGTAACCGAAATAAGTCCAGCTCCGATCTTTTATCCTGCAGAGCAATATCATCAGGACTACTTTACTGAGAATCCAAATCAAGGATATTGCAGTGTGATGATAGCACCCAAGGTTGCCAAGTTCGAAAG
This sequence comes from Pseudoalteromonas sp. J010, assembly GCF_003934235.1. Taxonomy (NCBI): domain Bacteria; kingdom Pseudomonadati; phylum Pseudomonadota; class Gammaproteobacteria; order Alteromonadales; family Pseudoalteromonadaceae; genus Pseudoalteromonas; species Pseudoalteromonas sp. J010. The sequence goes on from NZ_RDBW01000014.1 coordinate 98,997, forward strand.
CCGGTTTGCGGCAAAATTGAAAAACTAAACGACTCGATGTTTAGAAAAGCCGAGTGCGCCATGCACTCGGCAACAGAAACTACGGTAACATAGGTACTGCAAATACATAGAAGCTTGTTTGACCATCTTTAATACGTAGATGCCCTCGCATTACTTCCATCTCTAGGTTTGCTGTATCTCCAGGCCTTAAATTGTCCAGCCCTTTAAGCGGTACAGTCCCAGCCCCGATAAGCTGCACATTGTGTTTAATCACTTGGGGAATATCCTCGCTCATATCCACACCTAGGAACTCAAAGACATCAATTACAATGCGACTAAATTCAGTATAGAGTTTATCAAAGATCCCTGGAGTCAAGCGATCCATCAGATCTAGGATCCATGGTAACTCAACCTCTGTGGTAACCACAGGTTTAAAGCTTGAAATCAAAGGGTCTAACTCAAGCTGCTGAGTTCGCACGTCATACTTACCCTTAATGGTAACATTCTCATTATTAATATGAACATGAATATAGATATTCATACCAAGCTGTTTCTTACGAAATTTGGCGTAAGACTTTAAGTCGAATCCATCAATTAAAACTGGTACTTTATTTTGCCCATCCACACGACCTGCTATTTTCATGTGCATAGTGCCAAATAAGTTTGTGGTGTGGCTAACTTTAGTCGCGCTCGCTTGCGCCGCAACCGTATTTACTATATCTGTGGTTAACTCTTTATAGTTATGCTCAACATTAGAAAATTGCTGATGAATAATCGCTGAGACCTGATCATACATTGCTTTAGGCCCTTGGCTAGAAGTCGTCCTACCTGTAGACCAACATTCCCCTCCAGTATAAACCACAGGCACTGACACAGGGGTCAAATGATCATTACCAGGATGGCGGTAATACAGCATGCTTCGGATCTGACGGCAAGTCTGTGACTGGGCATTAAACCAGGCAAAATCTCCACTCATTGCTTGTGTGGTGACATCGGGTTGTGTCGCTAAATCTAGTTCACTGGCATAGGCGGACGTAACCAACCCTAGGCCAACTAGTCCTAATAAAAATGACTTCATACTCTTTTCCTTGAAGTTGTTAAATGCTAGCTCGTCTTTATATTTCAATACCCCTTGTTGTCTAACCAATTTATGCCGTTAAAGATAGCTAATTAACTAAACACTCCAGTTGTAGTAACAAAAAGTTTAACCAATAATAAAAACGAGACTCATTATTAACAAAGTTTCACTAAGATTGCTAGTTACAAATGTAATTTGTACCTATTCACTTAATTAAGTGACCTATTCTGAGCCAAGAGATCTTGTCGAGCACCTGGGAGACTTGCTTTCAGTTGTTCTGAGTAAGAAGTTTTTAACGCAATTAGCGTCTGATTTACTCCTTAAAATTGAACTAGTAGTAAGACTAATTGATAACACAACCGAAGCAGCTAACTTTATAGGTAAGAAAAATGAGATTAAAGATTAACCTGATAATCAGGTTAATCTTGATAAAAGTGGATAGACGCGTGCTTTATTTTATCTTCAAGCACGATTGAAGCCTGAGGTTAAAAGCGGTAGCTTACCCCAACGTATGCCTGTCGACCCGGTGGTTTATAACCGAGTAGCGAGCCATCTTTCGCTTCCCCAGCAGTTGCATTGAAATAGCGCTTATCAGTCAGGTTTTCAATGCGTCCTGTTAGTTTGAACCTATCGAAGAAAGTATAGTTTGCAGCTAAATTAAATACGGTATAAGACGGTAACGTTACAGTATATGAACCTTGGGCTCCCCATACTTTATCGCTGCGCTCACCACGATGCACTAACGTCAGGGTTGCATCCACATCTTGCCATGTTTTACTGATCGTATAGGTCAGCGTGCGTCTAGCACGACGCTGCAATTGCTGCTGTGTTTTTGCATCTTTTGCACTAACGTAACTGGCATTGAGTGTATGTTCAACTCCAAAACTATCTTCAACTTCAACAACTAAATCTGCACCTTCAAAATCAGCCCGTTCAATATTAAACGGTACGTACTTCCAATCGCTATTCGGTTCATAAACGATTTTATCGGTAATGCGATTATCATACACTGCCGCTTCAATTCGAAAACGCTCATCACTATAAGTAACGATGATTTCGCTATTTTTTGCCTCTTCAGGGCTCAGATTAGCGTTAGGTAAATAATACGGGCTATCGATAACAAAAGTCTGAGATAAAGAAGGTGCTCTAAATGCACTACCATGATTGAATTTTACGCTCAACCCATCCGTAACTTGTTTACCTAGCGCTAAGGTATAGGTATTTGCTCGACCGTGAAAGTCATAGTCATCAGTTCTTAACACGACCTCTGCTAGCCAGTTTTCATCATTATAAAAACCGCCAAATGCCACTGAGAGATTGTCACGCTCAGATTCTGAAAACGTAGCGGTTGATTCACCAACATCTTCATTTAAAAACGTTATATTACCCGTTAAGCTCAATGCTTCACTGATATGATACTGAGATTGATATTCAAATTGTCCACGCTTTGTTACATAAGCGTTGTCATCAGCACTACTGCCTATTTGAACATTTTGCTCTTTTCCTAGGCTATAAGAAACATGCTGACTAAGTTTTTCGGAACTTCTTTTCCATGCTAATTTATTGGTATAGTTATGAAAACGGTATGCGTCACTTCCCCAAGCATCGTATTCACCTTCACCCTCACTGTACTGTGAGCGAAGGCTAAAAATACCACTTTGCTCATCACCATACTGTAAAGTTAAGCCTGCGTTACCGTTATAATAACCATCGCGGTCATGGTTTTTACCGACGATAGCCTGAGGATCTTTTTCAATTACGTCATAGCCATCAGTATGGCTATACCCCGCATTAGCTGACAGAGTGAACTTATCTTTTTTATAGCTTGCTGTTGCTTCAATATCAGAATAATTGTGACTACCCGATGTTAACGTAATGGTGTTGTGGTTACCTTCACGACTGATAATATTAATCACACCAGCAATCGCATCAGAACCATAAATTGCCGCCTTCGCACCACGAATGATTTCAACTCTTTCAATACTATTTAATGGAATATTCGTTAACGAATTATCACCCGAGTTAGCGTCAGTAACTCGTACACCATCAACTAAAACCAAGGTATGCTTGGCATCATTACCGCGTAAAAATAAGCTCACGCTTTGGCCGAAACCACCATTTCTCACGGCCTGAATACCGGCTACATTGTCAAGTAATGAAACCACATCTTGCACATTGCTTTTTTCGATGTCGCTACGACTGATCACCGAGATCGCGGCAAGTGCGCTTTCAAGTGGCTGTTCAAATTTGTTCGCCGTGACTGTGATGTGTTCAATATTTTGATCTGCAAATGCAGAAAAAGAGAGCGCCGCAGTGATGGCTGCGCTTAAAGCAGTTTTATTTAACATGGTTTCCCCTAACTTGTACCCACCGTACAAGAACACAAAGTGACTGTTTCAAGGCCGGTCTCCGGGCTCAGTTAACTTGGATTTGCATATTAACTCTACCGTTGCGGGGGCAGCGCAGGCATTGAACCGATCCACACTAAATAATACATCTGATTGTGATACTTTCGCGTACCTAGTATCAAGACTATTTAGTTGTTCCCTTGTGTTCGCACCAACTTCCCGATTATCTATGCACTTGGCAACCAAACTAGGTTGTGCATAGCACCTTGAGAATTCGTGGCTATTGTCTTGGGTTTAGAAGGAATTGTCAATGGACGTCTAGAAATCCAAAAGTGCAGCGTGCTGCACTTTTAACATAGGTAAGGTTAATCGCGGAAGTTTTTAAACTGGAAAGGCTGCCCTAGCTCTGCGCCACGGATAAGCTGCATAGTTTCTTGTAAGTCATCACGTTTTTTACCAGTTACACGAACTGTATCACCTTGAATTGAGGCCTGAACTTTATATCTTCCTATGAACACTTACTATACTCTTGTTGACATCATTACTGCTAGGGTTTGCATTAAACGCAACGTCAACAAAACAAAAAGGTAGATATCTTCTTTGGGATAATTATGGAATTCAAGTACGGATTTACGGAAGTTTTTTGTGGTGGTCGAAGTTTAATAACAGCAGTGCTGTTTACTAAAGATTTCACCTATCACAAAGCAAGCTGTCACTTCCTCCTAGAAATTGCTAAAAAATCAAAATCAGGTAGTAAGTCGACAGTAAAGGGACGTGCAAGTGATTTGACTCGTTACCTAAACGTAATTAGTAAAACTGATTCTTCTAATCACTTTTTCCCATCTGACTACAGAGAAATCACTGAAAGTCAGATGAACACTTATTTAATGGATTTAGTGAATAACGGCCTCCAAGATGTATCTATTAATAGGCACATATCTACTCTTTCGGAGTTTTATAGCTTTGCATATAAGCACGGTTACATTGATGAGCCAAAGGAGTTTTCATACAGTGTTAGAACCCTGTCGGCTAAATTGCAATTAGCAGATAGAGCCACATCTACCATTCTTTCGCAATATATCCGAGAAGAAGACTTTAATAATATTCTTGCCCATATACCAACGAAAGATACGTTCAAAAGATCTCGAAATGAGATGGCTTTAAAGGTGGGATATTTTCTTGGTGTTAGGACACATGAACTTGTCAAATACGGCAATTTTGATATTGAAAGGCTCAAGGAACAATTCCCAAATGATAAGGGCGGTTTCTATGAAGAAGCTTTCATTAAGATCACCGGTAAAGGGTATAAGCGCCGCTCCGTACCTATTTCTATGGAACTAAAAAAAGAGCTGTTTCGTTTTCTGTACGGAGATTTAAGTAAATATGTGGAAAAAAACCTTTTTGAGAAAAAGAAAGGTATCCCCATGACAAGCGCATCTTATGCAACAAAGCTTTTTAGATCCTCTGTAGATGAATATCTGTCCAAGAACATTACTCCAGCGGAATTAAGAAGCTCTTATAATCGTTGGGTTTTCCATTCACTTCGGCATACGTGCGCCACTAACTTTGTTACATTTTGCGAGGGTATGGACATCGGTAGATACGATCCGATGCTCAGCTTACCTCAATGGATGGGACACTCAGATGACAACACAAGTAAGCTTTACATCTGTGCGGAAGCCTTGTTATTTAAACGATTAGAAGTGATTAAGAAGTTAGATAGTATGAGCATTTATGATCGACTTTAAAGGAAAGCTATGAATAGTTATGAGTAGTATTGATACATCGCACCTAAAGAGCATCTCTACAATAAACTGTAGATTAGATAAGCTAGAAGTGCCTGCTGACACCAATCACCCTATCCTGCAAGCTGTATGGTTTAAATTTTATTCTAAGAAGTTTACCAAATTAGGAGATGGTTCGGTGAAAACCTGGGTTAGGGGAACTAACAAGCTTTACCATTTCCTGACAAGTAGAGGCTATACTGCTATCAATACTACGCCAGTAACAGTTTTTAACGAATGGGCGATAGCACTGGCGCAAGATGCAGATAGCTCCAAATCCTATAATCAAATTAGACCTTTTGTAGCAGCGGTTGAAGATTACTTCTTTGCTAAAGGGTCGTTACTGAGCATTGACGAATATGACTTCTTAAATCAAGTGATTCAAGAGTTCGATATTCAACGAAGACACAGTAAAAAGAAACCACCGCTTTCTATGGTGTTTTCTAACTGTCCTTATGGTGATGATGAATTATTAATATCACTAAGGCTAGTGTGCGCAAATATCATTCTGTTAGAGCAAAAAGCTAAAGATTCAATATTAAACCAGGAATATTGCGGGCATTTTTTAGAGTTTGAATGCAACTCAGTATCAAACCCTTACTATCTTCACTCATTTAATAGTGGACGTCATGAGTGTCGTACAATAATGCTTCCTATTTTTAAGGCTATTTTTGAAGAAAATAACGAGCTTGCGAAAGAGTGTGTACTAACAGAAGTTTTCAGTAATAATAATTTCGATTATTGCCTTAACTCCAGTAATTTGACTGATTTATACGCTGAATTTATTAGCCCCAAGAAAAAGCTTATTGAGTCTCAGCTTTCTGTTGCTGATATTGAGGAAATGAAGAATAAGCTAGAGCATTCACGGCCATCTATGAGAGCCTTAGGTGAAAAGTATGGTTGTACAGAGTATGACGCAAGAAGATCCATTGAAGGGTATTTTCCCAAAAGTATACCTCATGATGTGGTGATAAATATAAGGAAAGAATATAGTAAACCACACTATACTCAATCTGATGCCCTAAAAGAATACGGCATAAAAGTCTTCACTTTGAAACGTCTTCTTAAAGATGGTCGGCACTCATATAAAGTTATAGGTTCCCCCTCTCAATCAAATTATATGACATCACGTCTAAATATTGATTCGCTCGGGCTGACTGGAAATAGCTGGACTTGCAGGTCTTTTGGGGTTTCAAACCTAACGTCACTTAACCCAAATCAAGAGTGGGCGTTATTTTGCCTATTAGCCACCGAAGGTGTGCAAACCACAGGGGTTCAAAACCTTAGATTTTCTGACATAAAAGAAACAGTAAGTATATCAGGAACGCAAACAATTCAGTTCGATTATATAAAGAATCGCTCAGGGGTATCCTTATCAACAGCTCTGCATTCGAATAAAGATACCCCTGTTGTACTTTATCAAGCGTATAGTTGTGCGGCTTCTCAAGCTAAGAGAGCCACAAAATATAGAAACACTTCTGAACGTGGCAAAGTTTTTAACTCTACCACTGTTTCCTTAAGTCAATTTTTGAACCAAAAAGGAAGAGGCGTTAACCTTCGAGAGCGGCTGCTCAATAGTAACTCAGTGTTGAGAAATGCGTTAGGAGAACTAATATCTAATGAACAGTTAGAACCATTTTTATGGTTATTAGAGAGATTAAAAAAATCAGGAAAAACACTTCCTATTAGTCCTATACATGAATCGTTCGTTCTTGTTTCAAGTGTAAATACAACAATTGGCAGCCACGCAGACGCGGCAGCACGTTTGTCAGGTCATACAAAGAAAACTGAAGAAGATGTCTACTTCAGTAGATATCCACGTATCGTAAAAGAGAAAATAACCGACACTCCGTCACTATCCTACAGAGTGGCGGAAATGATGTCGAACTTTGCTGATGACATAAATGATATGCTGTCTAAAACTGAGGTATTGAGTACGTCTGATGTTAAAGGCTTATTAGGTTTAAATCACATCAGTGATGCAGTGGAAGGCATAGGCCTATTAGGTGAATTTAAATCAAAGCAAAAGACTTTATATATAGCCAGCACAAGTACCGCTGCTCTTATATTAAGAAGACTAGATCATTTGAAAGCTGAAATTCCAAGGATCATACAGCACCAAAGAAGCAGTAAAAGAATCGTAACAGGTGTACTGAAAGAGTTCATCCAATTGTCTGAAGTATTGGCAAAGTTTCCTAAAAATGTGCTTTCTGAAGGTGAAAAACATTCAAAAACGCTTCCGTCTTCACTTTTCCCTCCGATAGTGTAAGGAATGATGAATAATGAATTCTACCCTGCCGATTAATCCACTTGATGCAGCAACGTTATTACTACGTACAGATATTGATGCATTTAGGTCGGATGAGTGGTTGTTTAAAGACCCCGATAATGGTGAGTTTTATCATTGGAATATGGGGATAGTGAGGCTAAATAAGCGCTGGAAGCAGTCTCTTAAGCATTACATACTGTATAAATTCGGAGGATACAAGGGCGATAAGCGCTTCATTAGTGCATCTAAGGTTAGTGTTAAATGTGTTGTCGAAAATGCGGCGAACTTTCTACGGTGGGCTACACTACATCACCCTGACAAGTATCTTGCTGATTTGAAGGAAGCGGATGTAAATGAGTTTGTTCGCCACTTATTTGACGAAGAAATGGCCTACGGAACCGTAACGTTAAAAATGCAGATGCTAAGAGACACTTATAAAGCGTATCGCCATAGGCATATCCCTGATGGATTAATGTTTGAACTTGATTATTTAGGAAGGCTCCCTAAGCCTAACTCTATCTTGCAAGTTCTTTGTCAGGAATACGGTCTTGATTTTACCGAATGGGGTGCTAGAAAGTCACACGGAAGCATACCTGTTCATGTTGCTATGTCTTTTCTAGCCTATGCCATTAGAGACTTACGTACCAATAAAACAAAATTTGCCGTTGGCTTTTACAGGTTATTAAGAAAGTACGGTGAATCACGATTTTTTTCTAATAATTTTCGATTTCTGATAAACGATTGTTTTGATTTTTACACTCAATTTAAACAAACAAAGTCACGAGATC